>CALIMV010000193.1 GCA_938045275.1 uncultured Granulosicoccaceae bacterium | reverse complement strand
AGCAATGCCCTGATAGACGCTTCCTGACCGTACCCACCAATAACAAGCTCAACGACACCTGAGTGCAATGCGTTAACTTTTCGATGTAAATCAAGAAGCAGATCATTTCGCTTGTGGTACATCCCACTGGTGACAGCGGCTATGCTAAGCGATTCCGATTTAACAGGTTCAGTCATTTCCGGCATATCAATACCAATATACCTGACTGCCGTGTTTTCCAATTTCCCATTAAATGACTGAGTTGCTGTTTTTGCCAGGAAGTGAGATTCGAAAACATTCAATTGCGACTTGCGTAGCGCAGCTCGACTGTAGAACGGCTGTATGAGCGTGCGTATTGGGTCCAGTCCTGATCGAACCCTGCGTCGGTACGATAGAAAGGGTGTAACGTTGACGTGATAGGTAACCTGGGGACATGAACAGGGAGTCCAATAGTTCAGGCTGAACACTGTGTCAGTACCGATTGATTTTGCAAATGAATCGAATTTCCGATGTCGAAAATACAAGGCAGAAAAGGTACTCTGAAGCTCTGGTCGCAAATGAACGGTTATGTTTTCACTGTCCGTATCTTCCAGGAGTTCAGCTACCTTCTGGTCAACAATTAATGCGTGAACTTTCCATCCGGCCAATGCGAAACCAACAGCGATTCTTACATAAATTGTAACGCCACCACCTATCTTTGCATTAAGCCCATCCAATAATATTGTGCGCATTTCAAATTGTTGTCATTATGTATTTTGAGCTTCAAGCGCACGAGCTCTCTCCAGATCATCTGGATTACCCACATCGTGCCACGGCTCGTACAATGCATAAGCTTGAACGGAACCGTCTTGAGTTGCCACTAAATTAATCAGTGACGGCATATCGAAGAATTCGTTTGGCGGCAGGTGCCTAAGACACGCAGCTTCAATGGCATAAACGCCGGAATTTGCCAGAAAATTGATTCTTGGCTTCTCCTCAATACCCGTTATACGCTGGTGGTCTATAGAGATAACGCCGTAAGGAATCTGTTGTGAGTATCTGTTTGCTGCCAAAGTAACGTTGTTTTGGCGGCGTAGGTGAAATGTCATTAGTGCCGAAAGATCAAGATCACAGTATACATCGCCGTTCGCAACAACCACGGTTTGCTCGTCATCAATATCCAGCAGCCCTAAACTACCTGCCGTACCCATCCGTTTTTTCTCGCGCAGGTACTGAATATCTACGCCATAGCGTTCACCTGATCCAAAATAATCACTGATCACATCTGCCATATAGTTAACAGAGATGACAAATTTTTGAAAACCGGCATCAATAAACTGATGCAGAATACGTTCAAGAATGGGTTTACCGCCAACATCTATCATTGGCTTGGGTAAATAGTCGGTCACCGGCCGCATTCGCATGCCCAACCCGCCTGCCATGAGAACCACTATCGGATGATCGTTGCTGTCACTGTTATTTTTCCACTTCGGCGTTAGCGCGGCTATACCACGTACTTTCGATTTTCGATCTAGCAAAGGTAATTGATAAATCTGGTGATCTTCCATAATTTGAATATATTGCTCTTCAGATCGGTCCAAATATTCAAAATCTGGCGAAGTGTGCATGCAATTAACCAGAGGGTCGTTCAAATTAAGACCGTCCAGCAATGCCATTCTCAGTAGCGGGTCTGTGACAGTACCAACCAGCTCCTCTTCATCGTTGAGTATCAGCGCGATGCCTTCTGGTTCTTTGCGAATTATTTTCGCCGCGTCGCCAGCGGTATCTAATTTGCCGACGAGCAGCCTTTCAATGTCGAGAGATTTGATCATAGCCGACCAGCAGATCTCTTGTGCAGGGATACCGCAGTTTGTAGATCATTGAGAGGCAGTGTCGGTGCCTGGATAACACTCCGTAATGGCGATTCCGAAAGTCGCTCTACGCCTGTCTGCAACAGCATGGTGATACTCATTACAATACTTTTTTACCCATTGAAAATGGTCGTGCAAACGGTATCAGGCTATATCGCACTGACTCTATCTCCCTGAAAAACATGTGTTCTATACCAGTCAAAGGTCAGTCTTAATCCTTCGTCAAGGGAAATGGGTTTCACATTGCCTGCTATTAAACTTGCAGCAGTGGTGTCCGGCTGGCGTCTTGTAGGCGACCCAGGCGTTGCAGGCAAAGCGTTTATCTCGACATTTCGTTCTGTGAGCGCCATCAACTTTTCAGCCAGCTCCCCCATACTCACTTCCGGGTTCTGAGTGCCAACATTGAAGGTACCTTGCAGCCCATTCTGTTGAGTTGAGAGTTCGTAAACAACATTCACCGCTTCTTCAATGTAGCAAAATGTTCGCTGATGATCTGTTGAATACACATCAACCGTTCCCCCATCTTGACTGTTCCAGAACTTTTCCAACAGCTGAGGTACAACGTGAGACAAGCCCATTCGAGGACCATAAAAATTATGAGGGCGAACAATCGTCCATGGTAATCCAGAGAATCGAGTCAATGCCTCACCATAGATTTTGGACAACATGTAAGTGGTTCTTGGCTCGTCAAGCGACCCAACAGTCAATGGCGTGGTTTCAGGCGTTGGGAATGCTAATGAATATGCGTCCAAAGTGCCGGCATAGACTTCAGATGTCGAGAAGAACACAAACCGACTAAGGGATTTTTGTTCTTTAGCAAACAACACCGCATTTTCCAGTAACGAATTGTTCACGCTCAGCACTTCGAACGGCCTGTTACGAACATTTTCCACACCCAGCATTGCGGCCAGATGATAAATGAGGTCAAAATCCTGTGGCAGTTCTTTCAAGCTTTTAAGGTCACCCACGTCAGCTTGAATAAGGTTGATTTTTTTAGTTTGAGTAAGCTCAGTTAAAAAGTCATCTTTAACCGCTCTATCAAAATTGTCCACAATGTAAACATCATGACCCTTATCAGCCAACAAGCTCGCAAGCCACCCCCCAATGAACCCGGCTCCACCTACCAATAACACTTTCACGCTTTGCTACCCCCGCCCCACACTGACAACGCGGCAGCCCGCGTGTTGAAATTCATCTCTCTGTTGTTTAGTCAACACACAGTTTGCATCCACAATCAATGGTCGGTGCGAATGGTGTAACCAATCTGCTGGCGAGATTGCCCCATACTCAGTGTGCGGAACCGCAAATACCACAGCATCGACATTGGGCTCTGGCGCACACAGCTTATTGTTAACTGGAATTTGACAGCCCTCCCATTCTTTCACGAGCGGGTCCTGCGCCAATAGAATTGATTCTTCTTTGCGCATTTCTTCTGCGAACACGGTTGAAGGAGAGTATCTTGTGTCTGCCACACCCTGCCTGTACGCAACACCCATCAATAGTATGCACCGATCTTTTAAGGTGTCAGCCAAATTACGCCGCAGCATTTCCACCGTTGCCAGCGGCATTTTTTTATTGGTCTCAACAGCAAGCCGACAAAATTCAAAGTCGAGATTGTCTGTTTCAAATAGGTTATTTGCTGAGAATTGGGTAAACAAAGGGTCTTTAGTCAAACAGTAACCACCAACGCCAAACCCTGGCTGCCTGATGTTGCTGTGCGTTGGGCGTAACCTGATGGCTTCAACCACTTCAAAAATATCAATGCCAACCGCTTCTGCGAAACGCCCCCATTCTTCCATGAACGCAATATTCATTGCACGGTATGAATTTTCCAGCACTTTAGCAGTTTCAGATGCCTTCATAGACGCCAGCCGTGTCAGAGGGTATTCGGTGGTGTTTACAACGGAACGCAAGAACAACTCGCACTGTTTGGCTGAGCGTTCATCAAGCCCGGAATACACTCGCCAGAAATTGGTAATTGAGTTTAAGTATTCCGACCCCGGCATAACCCGTTCGTACGAATGAGCTAATCTGACATCGTCAGCTGAGAATCCGCGAGATTCAAAACATTTCTGCAATACCGGCAAAACAATTTTTTCGCATGTTCCAGGCGGGACCGTAGTCTCTACCAGCACCAGTGCCGTTTTTGGAATGGCCATGCCGACAGTTTCAATGGCATTAACAAAATCGCTGTAGTCCACCTCTGGTGAATGTGTTGAACCGCCTAAATCCAAATGTACGTCAACCACAACAATATCGGCACTTCGGTATATGTCGAGGTCACTTGTGGCTGACAGACACCCTGCTGCCACTGATTCAGCTACCGTCTGTTTTAGGGAAATGTCGCTGGCTTCAAAAGGAAACAAACCGTTGTTGACTGAATCGATACGACGAGAGCCTTCCACCGTCGGCAAATCAACACCCACAACGTTGTACAGGCGATTGCCAGAATCATCCGTTGCCTTGGAGACTGCTGCAGCCATTGCGCTACCAACAAAGCCCAGCCCTTGTATGCATACGTTCAAATTAATTTTTATCTCCTGCAAGAATGCAGCGGTAGCGAGCAACAGTTCATCCGCCATTTTCTATCAGTTTTGACTTATCCACAACTGTCTGCGATTAAACTTGGCACATCTTCATAAGCTTGTTTCGTCTCGGCCGGCCACAGACCCGTTGAGCGCCTTTCATTCACGTAACGCCGCAGTCGGAACATTCAAGAAATAAAGTTATAT
>CALIMV010000192.1 GCA_938045275.1 uncultured Granulosicoccaceae bacterium | reverse complement strand
CTATTGGCTTGTACAAGCGCAGATTGAGTATCGAGGCTCTCAATTGTGTTGCCAGTTACGGCCTCCAGAATTTTCAGCCCTGCCTCATTCTCGTACTCCCCACTTTTTATCTGCATGGCAAAATCTTCAAAGTCGGTTGGTGCATAAAACAAAACAGCGCGACGTATTTCAGCAGAACGGTAAGTAGCCAGCGACAAGGCAAGATGACCACCAGCCGATTGTCCGAAAACAGTCGTCTCACCGGTTATGTTGAACATGGCCTGATTAGATTGAACCCAGTCCAGTGCATCATTTACATCATCGAGAATATCGGCAAGGCTGGCATCGTTGCAAGCCACATTGCCATCAGACTCACCGATTAAACGATAGAATGGCGCAAATACCACAAAGCCATTGTTGGTGAAATGCGTGGCCGTTGTTTCCACACCGATATAACCACTGGCGCGATGCTGCCAGCTTCCGCCATGTAAAGCGAGCAATGGTCGCTGCGAAGGTAAATTGGCCGATTGAGAGTACACGCGCATCTCAAGCTCACACAGACCGCGATGGGTTTGAATACTTTTATATCGAAAACGGCGCATAAAGGGATGTTCGAGCCCGGCAACACCCAACGCGCCGATATCGAACCTTGAACCAGGGCTGTGTGTCCACAGCCCCAATTCTGACGGCAACGATGCAGCATTGCCCAGGCGCGATGGGTCAAGGGCAACATCACAATATTCACTGATGCTTGTGTTCTTATAATTTATTGCATTAGTGCAGGCCGCATCAGAGTAAACCGATGAAGAAGGAAATGATGCCGGGTCGACAACTGTGCATTGTTCAGGCGTTCCAGCATAAACAGGCGCTGGATTCGCCGCACTGAGAAACACTGAAGCCGATTGGCATATCGCAGCGTCGTTGAGAATGGCATCTGTCGATGTGGGTTCTCCAAACAACAATGATGACAACAACTGTTGACGATGCTTACGGACAAATTCGAGCGTTACAGGAAACCTGGCATCGGGCTGTAACAGTCGATACAGGCCAAGAATCTGTTCATCGTTAGCCTCTGGCAATTCAATATCAACCCGACCATTATCGAGTGACTGTGTGAGCTTATCGTTGGACCTCGTCTCAAATTTGTTAAGTTCGGTTGACAAACGTGAGTTGGTAAACGTCTCATTAATTCGATCTTCTATATAGTTTTCCAAAATACCAGCAAGAACGGTATCGTCGACAGTTACCGTAGTTGAAAACTCCAGCAATTCTCCATCGAATGCCAACCTTGGATACAAGCTCAATGTGGAATCGTCCGTCCATTCTGGATTTAAGGTTAACGTTGCTGACAAGGTAAACCGTGCAGGCCCCTTCGCGTCAAACAGGAAACTCTCACGCGCAAGGTTTTGACACTCACCCAACCTGATGCCAACTATTTGTCTTGCCTCACCAACGCTGCGCACGTTCGCCAGAACATTCACTTGTATAACAATTGGGTCGTAAAGGGAGTCAAGGGTCAGCGACAGAGCCGTATCAGACAGCAGCTGTATATCAGTGTCCATTTGCAGAATGACGGTTCTGTTGCACCCACCTTCTACCAAGATATTCGAATCTGTGTTTTGATAAAGTAATTCGCCGTTGACAAAGCCGAGCTCAGAATTACCAATGGCATCGGCTACTCTATTGAGAATATCGCGAGATACCGGATCTTGTTCATTACTGGCGTTATCCAGTGCCATTTGCAATTCGAGCAGATTCACGGTGACGGTTTCGGCCCGAGCTCTTGGTGCGATGGTCATAAAACACACCGCCAATAACAACAACCAACTTACATTACAGATTAACGATTGAGATTTGATACCTTACACCTCGATTTTCGAAGAGGTTTCAGTATCTCAGGAAAACAGGATAATGACTGCAAACAGCGATAAATTCTCGCTATTTGGCTCGAACAAGTTAAACAATGCCAAACATCACACAATAAGGGCCACTTATTAAAGTGGCCCTCAGTACCTGACGTTACCAATACGGTTAGCGGACGAGTGACTCAGCAAACTGTTAACACACTCACCAACTCACTGGGTTGAACCCGTTAACTATTACAGGCATTGCTCAGCGGACGGTTCAACACCATCTTCAAATAGATCAGTGAAGCACTCACCGGAATTGACCTCTACAGTTTGTACAGTTGGAGCACCGATATCCGGGGTTTGGCCAAGAGTAACAGTGAACGGACCCGCACCACCGATTTGCGTGGTCCCATTGAACGCTCTGGAGAAACTGGTACCACTTGGCGCCATCATATCCAGTGCCATGGCAATCACACCATCTTCGTATACGTTTTCGCCAAATTGATTCAGCACAACGGACAAATCCATATTACCGTTGATCGTTAGCGCACCAGGTTCCAATTCGGTATCTTCGGTCACAGTAAAACCAAACGCACCCAGAGTGGCACGCATTATTTCTTCGTTATTAAGACTCAGACTGAATGGCCCTTTCGACAGCCCGAAATTGCGCACCTCTAAAACACCATCGGTTGGGTTAACATCAGCCTGCGCGGTAAACCCAGCCATATTCATCTGACCTAATCCGGAGTCTGTTGGTGCAACGGCTGATAGGGCGCCGAAATCGATAGACATACTGCCCTGACCTGTTGCTGCATCAGCAGAAATGGAAAACAATGTACCCGTTTGCATGGACAGACTGGTTTGCCCACCAGCATCGTCAACCGCAGCGATTCGAATTGGTTTCGCCACCGCAAAACTGATCGAACCGGCTTCCTGTCCTTCCACCGTGTTGGTTTCAGTTGTGGAAAATTTGATTGAGCCCGTCATTTCATCTGGTGTAGTAGTCGGCTCATCATAAAGTGCAAGGCCAGAATTGGCTTCAAGGGCAGAATACCCGTCGATCGCCGCTTTGAGTCCACCAAAGTCCAATTCAACAGACTCGCTATTGGGTGCATAGCCTAAACTGACTACCGGCTGCTGTTGGTACAGATAGGTGAGTACGCCCGCTTCTTCTGCTGTAGCAACAAGGCGTACAGTGACATCGCTAAAAAAAGCCGTACAGTTAGACAATTCTTGTGCATTTGACTGATCGACTAAAAATTCTTCACGGCACAGTTCAGCCTCATCAGGGTCGACCGTTATGACATTGCCGTTTCTGGTTGTTGTAGTACCGGAGCTTTCATCGGTGGCCAATGAAACATTCAGCCAGTTCTGAACTTCGCTCTGTATTCCAGCATCAGTTGGCACATCCTCTCCCAGCTGCTCAGAACCACCAGTAGCAACATCATTTATCGTGCTTCCCAAAGATGAATTCTGGTTAATCGTTCTACCAACAGCATTCAGGCTGCCATCAAAACTACCGCCGATTGAGCCAATCGCATTGCTTTTCAAATCTGCAGCTTCAATATTTATTTGCTCATCCGAGCTGGAACCACCACCGCATGCAGTAATGACAAGACTAACCAAACTGGTTATCAGTACGACTTTCGCATTCATTTTGTTCTATCCCTCTTTGTTAAGTTGAGTGAATAATGGCTCAACTCAATTGCAATCTTTGTAACCTGCTGTAACCCAGAAAGTAACAAATTCGTTTGCTGAGTACCCGGTAATTTTACAAGTGAATGCAGTAGCTGATTCTGCGCTTAATCGCTACGTCGTCACAAAGCACTAAAACTGGAAACGTCAATGGTCGATAATTGAGCGGAAGGTCGCACTGGCGACATAGGGCTACTGCTATGGCTGCACTTATTTAACCGTACGTTCTATATTCGTACGTTCTATCTGAACGTATAGCCGCGAATGTAACAGAACTTGTGGCCTACGACTAAACTATAGGCTAGCTATTTTGATTGCATAAACGAGAAACCAAGCCAAAAGACCTAGTAATACAAGGGTTCTTATTTTCTGCAGTGATGCCGGCAGCGCATCGAAGCGTAATATATACAATCCGGTTAGCATCATGAATAACCCTGAAAAAAACGCCGCCAGGCCCCATGAGTTCGTCAGATTTTGTATGCCATGCCAGAACGTATTCCATGCACCACCCAAAAGCACAATACAACCTACAATATTAGCGACAGCGCCCGGCAGCGGCTTTAACTGTTTTTTCAGTGCGTATGGCGTTGCGACCAGCAAGCCAATCAGCATACAAACAGTGACGATGGTTCCCATTGGTAAGGTAGGCAACATACTCATATTTTCCTAGTCAGATTTTCCGAAACAACTACCAGTATAAATCACACGAACATTAATATTTGTTCGAACACAGACTATCAACAAAAGTGATAGTTAAAATCACAACGTATCGTTTGACCCAATCCTTATCTTGTTTCAATGTCATAGACAGCCTCACAAAGGCTGTTCTATCCATTCGGTGTGCTGGGATGATCTTCCAGTACTTGTAACAATACATCTTATAAAGAGGTGATAAATGATTGCGCTAGTCGATGACCTCGATGAAAAAAAGGTCAGTAACAAATCAAAGAAAACCGACACTAAAAAAGTAGCTATGCTACGTCAGGCTCTTGTAAAGCTCTGGACAATCCACCAAAAACGCAAGGCGGACAACACAGCGCTGCGTCAACTGATGCAACTTGATGATGCCTTGCTAAAAGACATGGGCCTTTCTCGTGACAAGCTTGTGTCTATTCAAAATGGGTCTTCAACGTTCAATTCATTAGTGAAACGAACTATATTGTCTGACCGAGACCAGGCATGCAGTACTACGCCACTGCGTAAATAGCATTTGTTGCTGGTCAATCGCTTGGTCAACAACTGACGAATAAATCAAGGCTTAACAAAAGAGTCAGTAAAACTGTGTTGTCTGAAATAGTCAGGCAACACGTTGTT
>CALIMV010000191.1 GCA_938045275.1 uncultured Granulosicoccaceae bacterium | reverse complement strand
GTTGCCGCCGAGGAAGCTGAACGACTACGTGTGGAAGAAGAAGCCAGAGTTGCTGCTGAGGAAGCTGAACGAGTACGTGTTGAAGAGGAAGCCAGAGTTGCCGCCGAGGAAGCTGAACGTCAACGCGTAGAAGAGGAAGCCAGACTGGCTGCCGAGGAAGCTGAACGACAACGCGCTGAAGAGGAGGCCAAACGTGTGGCTGAGCAGGAACGTTTAGCCAGGCAAAAGCGGGAGCAGGAGGCAGCGGCCCAGAAAGCTGAACAGGAACGATTAGCAGCGCTAGCACTCCAACAACAGCAGGAAGAATCAGCGCTGGCAAAGCGACGAAAAACTGAAGAGATTCAGTTACGAAAACGATACCACTTGAACATTCAACGAAGAGTTGAACGAAAATGGCGGCGACCCAAAGGCGTGCGTGGCAACGTAGTATGCGATGTCAGCGTAATCCAGTTACCTAGTGGCGAGATAGCCGATGTTGAAGTGACGTCGTGCACACCAAACGATATAGCATTAAGAAAGTCTGTTGAGAATGCAGTGTGGGCTGCCAACCCATTACCAGCGGCACCGAGGACGAGTCTGTTTGATCGTCGCGTAAATTTTAGATTCGACCAACGTGGTTGATGCGAGGAGTCATGTTTAATACCAGGAAAGCAAAACCGGCAAGCAAGGTTGCAGCAATGTTGTTAGGGTTTGTTGGCCTGTGGCTTGTTGGCATCTCAAGTGTCCATGCGGTCATCGAAATTGAAATCACCCAGGGTGGCGAAAGCGCCATACCTATTGCGATCGTACCTTTTGGATGGTCCAGCAGTGGTAGCGGTAGTCCTCCTGAAGATGTGGCGGCCATTGTTAGTGCTGATTTACAACGCAGCGGTAACTTCTCTCCACTTAATAGAGAAGATCTGATCGCCAACCCAATTAGTGGTGATATACCGCGCTATGGAAGCTGGCGTTTAGCGGGTGTCGAATTTTTATTAATTGGTTCATTGCAAAAAAGCAGCACCGATTATAGCGTTGAGTTTCAGTTGTTTGATGTGAGCCAGCAAAAGCTGTTGACTGGTTTTAACTTCAAGGTAACTGATCAAACTCTGCGTAACGCGGCTCATCAAATAGCCGACGAAGTGTACGAAGAAGTATTGGGTATCCCGGGTGCGTTCAATACGCAAATTGCTTTTGTCTCGGTGGAAGGCAGTGCCCGAGAGAAAAGCTACAAGCTTCAATTGGCCGATGCAGATGGGCAAAATCCGCAAGCCATGCTGACTTCTCCGCGACCAATACTGTCACCTTCCTGGGCGCCTGATGGTATTCGTATCGCTTATGTATCCTTCGAGAATCGCAATCGCTCGGCTATATACGTACAAGACCGGCAACAGGGCAGTAGAAAGAAAGTCATTTCCAAGGAGGGCATCAATGGAGCACCAAGCTGGTCTCCGGATGGCAAGCGGCTGGCTGTTACATTGTCCTATGAAGGTAACCCGGATATTTATGTACTCAACGTAGACAACGGGCAAACCCGTCGTATAACAACGAGCCCGGCCATCGATACCGAGGCTGTATGGGCAGATGACGACACTTTGATATTTACCTCTGATAGAAGTGGCGGACCGCAGCTGTATGAAGTATCTTCTTCCGGCGGTCGTGCCAATCGCATTACCTTTGAAGGAAACTATAATGCCAGTGCCACTGTTTCATCGGACGGTAAGAACATTGCCTTCGTGCATGGCAGTGATGTTGGTTACCAAATTGGCGCACTCGATCGAGAGTCTGGATTGTTTTTGACGCTGACAGATGGGGCTCTGGACGAGTCGCCTAGTTTTGCGCCAAACGGACAGATGGTCATTTACGCGACTGAAAAAGCAGGTCGTGAAACGTTAGGTGCAGTTTCTCTGGATGGAAGCATTGCACAAAGCTTATCGTTAGATACCGGAGGAGTACGGGAACCAGCCTGGTCACCGTTCACCAATTAAAATGACAATGCGTATTGACCTCGGAGGTCTACAATAATGAATAAATTTGCATCGATTGCTGGTACGGTTCTGTTAAGCATGCTGCTGGTTGCATGCGGGTCCAATCCACCGGTACCTGATGAAGTCGATAGCTCTATCAGTGGAGCAGTCGTCAATCCTGTCACCATCGACGGAATCGATGACGGCACGCTGATCGATCCTGATTCCATTGCTGGTCGAGCGCCCAAAGAACGGGTGATTTTCTTTGACTTTAACAAGTCTGAAATCCGGCCTGAATATCTCGATATCATTACGCAGCATGGTCGTTATCTTGCGCAAAATCCGACTGGGCGCGCTCGCCTGGAAGGCCATACCGACGAGCGTGGTACGCGAGAGTACAACATTGCGCTTGGTGAATCGCGCGCCAAAACCATTGCGCGTATGTTGCAACTGCAAGGTGTCAGTTCGGCGCAGCTGCGAAGTGTCAGTTACGGTGAGGAGCTTCCGGTCGATCCGGCACACAATGAAGCCGCCTGGGATAAAAACCGCCGAGTCAACATCATTTACGAAGTCGAAGCTCAGAACTAGGTCGTGCCGATGATCTTACTTGCATCATTACCATTGCATTTGCGTCGTATCTCAGTACTGGTTTTTACGCTGTCTCTGTTGTCGATAACAGGTCAGGTGCAAGCACAAAGTAAGGCCAAACTCTCAGATGTAGACGACAGGCTGCAGCGCGTAGAACGTGTGCTTGATCAATCATTGCTGAATTTGCTCCAGCAGATAGAATCCTTGCAGGGTGAGGTTCGAGTACTGCGCGGAGAGGTCGAGAGCCTGAACAATGAACTTGCCACTGTTAATAAGCGCAGTCGAGATCTGTACAAAGATACCGACCGCCGCCTGACCGACATAGAGGCCTTGGGTTCGAGTTCGGAATTGCCTGATATCGCCGAAGAGCTGGGTGAGGAGCCCGTTGAACTCACAGAAGAGGTTGATCAGCCAGTGTTTGTTGCTGAAGAACCGGTCATCCCGCAACCCAGAGCCAACCCCGGAGCTGGTGGTCCGGTACCACCGGAATCCCCGATTGGGGCGAACACACGGGCTGCCAGTGCTGCTGAAAAAGATGCTTATGCCAAGGCTTACGATTTACTTGCCAAAGGCAATAACAATGACGCAGTGCAAGCATTCGATCAGTTTTTGCGGGATTATCCCGACGGGCCACTATCTGACAATGCGTGGTATTGGCAAGGTGAGGCCAAATATGCCAACCGCAATTTTGATGATGCCTTATACAATTTTTCGGTTGTGGTGGAGTATTTTCCGAGCAGCCCCAAAGTGTCTGACTCTCGCCTTAAAATCGGCTATTCGCTGTACGAGCAGCAGCGATTTGGTGAGGCCAAGCAAGTGTTAGTTGCCGTTACAAATGACTACCCGGGACGTTCAGCGGCGGTACTGGCGCGCAAACGATTACAGCAAATGACCCGAGAAGGGCAATAAACCAACAACTTTGCGCCACTTTTGCGCCACTGGGGCGTCTTATTGTTGTATTATGCGGCTCGCCTATTCAATAAGGCACTGGCCACCCTGCCAGCATTTCAAAAGGGGCGTTAGCTCAGTTGGTAGAGCATCTGACTTTTAATCAGGTGGTCGCAGGTTCGAATCCTGCACGCCCCACCATTACTTTCGGCTCTACCCAATGGTTTCTCCATTAACAAGCGCGTACTGATCACCCTCATTGTACTGATTGCGGCTTTGTTAGCGATTGTGCTATTCCGCAGTCCGCCGCAAGAGTGGGAAAGAGCGCGGCTCTTGGGTGAGTACATCGAATCGCTGGGTTCCATTGGCGTGCTTGTTTTTGTGGTTATAACGGCCTTGGCGACATCCGTGGGCTTGCCACGGCAGTTGTTTGCGTTTGCGGCCGGCTTTTCCTATGGCATTGTAACCGGCGTTTTTTTATCCAGCACTGCGGCAATTGTCGGTTGTGCGATAACGTTTTATTGTTCGCGACGCTGGTTGAGTGGACGAGTGCAGTCCCGATACCCGAATGCTGTTAATTGGCTGAATGACTTGCTTCACGAAGATGTGTTTTTCAAAATTTTCGTGTTGAGGTTACAGCCGTTGGGTACAAATCTTATTACTAACTTATGCGCTGGAGTCACTACGGTGTCGGCGATTATGTTCCTGGCGAGTTCGTGGCTGGGCTACCTGCCTCAGATGATGGTTTTTGCACTCCTGGGGACCGGTGTGCGAATTGGGTCGAATGCGTACCTGCTTTATGGTCTGGCGATGCTGGGCTTGTCACTGACCATTGGGTTGTGGCTTTACCGCAGAGCGATGGGTAATAATAATAATGGCTCGATGTCTGGTTAGGCTTGTTTTTATTTTAATGCCCAAAAATGTTTGTTTTCAATGACCGCGTCTATCGTGCCTCAGAATTATTGATTATCGCTTTATCAGTTTATGGCTTAACCAGTTTATTGCCATTGAATAATGTGTCGTTGTTAGCCAACCCAGAACTGACTAACTCACTTTTTTCAGTTGGTCGGGTCAGTGGCGTGATGTTCGAGGAATTGGTCACGGGGCGTACTTCTGACTGTGCTTCTGAATTGATATCGGTTTGCGTGGTTGTTTCCGCATCGGGCTGTGTACTACTAACCAATTCAAATTCTGGAATGTAAGAACCACAATACAAACGCAGTTTAACTGTGTGGCCAGTGGTTCGCTCGTAGTAGGCGGTAAGTGTGTCGCGCAAGCGCTTCGCAAGAACGCGTACAGATGGATCATTTTGTGGGTCGAATGTTGCAGGTTTTCCGAGTGCGTCAACAGCAACAGTGTACGCCTTTATTCTTGCTGCTTTGCCTTCAAGTGTTTGCAATACCACAAATTTTAAAAAGGCAGACATTTGAGGAGCAGCAGCAAATTTTGGATCTTGCAGCACTGTATCGAGCGCCTGAATTACTTCTTCTTTTGTGTAGACTCTGTGCATTTGAAACTCCTATGCTCTGCACGTCGTGAAAGACAGTTAATTCTACTCACACTTGATTCGACTATTCTTATGCGACTCTTATGAATAGAAAATTCTGAACAGAGATCTCTAAATCAAAATCTCTGAACAGAATTCGAATTGATATGAATTAACTAACGTATACATACCGCAATGCAAGAATAGTTCTCTTTTCTACTAATTACTGTTTGTAAGTGTTACTTTCATTGGTAAATATTTTTTTTAATACTACTAAAAAAATTTTTAGCCCAGTAAGTCAGAAAAATAGCGCAAAACAGTTTACCGCTTTAACCAGTGTGTTTTTCTGTTGTTAAGCAAATCTGTTTGTTATGTTGAATTACCAATCCAAACTATTGTCGAATAATAAATATGCGGTACCAGAAGTACATTGCGTTCTAAAAGTGTACTCCCTCAGAAAAATAATTTCTTATTAATCTATTCGAGAAAACTTTAAACTTGGACCACTTGGTTAAATTGAATTGGTTTTAATTATTAGCCAAGCATTAAAGTCCGATCTATTGTCACGGCTTTTTTAAAATCCTAAAAACAACACTACCTGTAAAAACGATGTTGTTCGTTCGCACAAACTGAAAACAAAAAAAGCATAACTGACGGGTATTTTTTACACTTTTGAAATTCTGCCTTTCCGTTTTGATGAATAATGAGAAGCGTAGAATCAATATCAATCAATTATTAATAATTGAAGTGCGTTTAGGTGTGATGATGCATATCTTATTTTGTATCAGTTGATGCAAATGAAATAATGACTTCAATTTAGTTGAGAGTTCAAATCGTAAAATCGGCTGATTTACCGGAGTCAACTGCGCGTTCACATGAACAAACCGGCTATGACGATCGGCATACAGGGTCAAACGTTGTACCAGCGTCTATGCCATTCGATATAGCCGTTATGGACTTACATTTTTAGTGGTGCGTACATACTGGATTGCGCAAACACAATTCAAAATTGAACAGAGTTGTGATGGAACGGCAAAAATCGGTACGGAAAATTTCTCTCTGGCGTCTCAGTGTCTACGTAACGCGTTAGATGGCGCGCCAATGATCATCAAAATTGCAACAAACTTGGAACCCAGGTGACTGTGCGTTGTGATAATGCCGTGTTGCATTAAATTACTCATAAGCTTGGTGCTATTCAATCAACGTATGGATGACGACATCATGCTTATTCTCACAAGAAGATTAAATGAAAGAATTTTTATCGGCGATGGTATCGCTTTGGTCGTTCTGAGTATTGACAATAATCGAGTGAAACTGGGCATTGAGGCGCCCGCGGACGTTCCCATTCTCAGAGAAGAGATTGTTGACGATGCTACTAAATTTAAAATAGATGAGAAGTTGCGATCTTATTCTGATATCGGCAATACTGCACAAGTCAAATCTGGTACGGGCTAGCGTCCGTTCCATTTTTTTCATCTGATCTAAACATTGCAGCGAGAAATACCGCAATTTTGCGGTGTATCCAACTATTTGACAGTGTTTTCACTTATACAGTGTTGCTACCC
>CALIMV010000190.1 GCA_938045275.1 uncultured Granulosicoccaceae bacterium | reverse complement strand
CCTCCCCCAAATACAACACCTGGCTCCAGCCATACTGATCGCCGCTGAATAACATCTCTTTCCAACACCGCGATTTGATCAGCCATGCCGCAGTCTCGGGTTCAGCAGCGAAATACAAAGATCGACAAGCAGGTTGATCAGGATAAACATAATTGCAAACGTTAGCACCACGCCCTGTATTAATGGTAAGTCGCGCTGAATAACGGCACTAATGGCCATGCTGCCAATCCCGGGATAGCCAAACAATCGCTCGATCAACACGGTACCACCGAGTAAAAAGGTCAGCTGCACACCACCGAGTGCAATGGTTGGAATTAATGCATTTCGTAAGGCTTCTCTCCAAAGTATGTGTCCACGTGAATAACCTCTGGCACGCGCCATCACAATATAATCTTGCTTCATGACTTCATTAAGTGATGCCTTAAGCATCCTGGTGACGATACCGATCATCGGTATTGCCAGTGCAAGTGCCGGCAGAAACATATGGCGCAAAAGTTCTTGGGTCAGCGCCAGGTCAAATCGAGCGATACTCTCGAACAGGTAAAACTGGGATACAAGATCATGCTCCAGTCGAGGATTTATTCGCCCTGAAATCGGGAATATTGGAATGACAACACCCAGAAATAATATAAACAATAAGCCCCATAGAAAATCCGGTATTGCCTGCGCGGTACTGGCGATTGCATCAATTGTGCGTCCGACCCATCCACGAGAAAAGAAGCTACCTGTCAAAGACAACACCAAACAAAACACTATTACCATCGCGGCTGAGAGTAATACCAGTTCAATAGTGGCAGGCAA
Source organism: uncultured Granulosicoccaceae bacterium (assembly GCA_938045275.1). Taxonomy (GTDB): domain Bacteria; phylum Pseudomonadota; class Gammaproteobacteria; order Granulosicoccales; family Granulosicoccaceae; genus Granulosicoccus. The sequence continues at coordinate 2,797 of CALIMV010000190.1, read as the reverse complement.
ACGATAAACAATCAGCTCACTTACCCCTTGTCGCAAACTGATTGATGTGCCCAGATCGCCTTGAATCAGCCCACGCAACCAGATGCCATACTGTTCGACAATACTTTTATCTAACCCATACAGCGCTCTTAGATTATCGATGTCGTCAGCGCTAGCACCTGGCGGTGTCATCATGGCAATAGGGTCGCCAGGTATGACGCGTAGCAATATAAACACAATGATACTGACGCCCAACAAAGTAGGTAGTGCCAACAGCAATCGTTTGATGATCATTCCTGCTGACATGTTTCGAAGGTTAGTCTTGTTTACGTTTGAAGTAACAGTGCTATGAGTTTAGACAGAACACAGTGCCAACCAACTACCGGTTGATTGACACTGCGAGCCTAATAAATCACAACAATCTGGAGTGACCACAGGCGGCCCTGTTACACGAACCTTTAGCGCGTCACTAGTTGAGGTAATACAAAGTTGGCTACGTGCGGAGTGACCGAAATGCCTTCACGATGCAATATCGGTTGCACGTACTGAAGCAACGGAATGACGTAAGCATTTTCTGCAATGTAGGCATCTACTTTCTTCCAACCATCAATACGCTTGGCTTCATCTACCTCTCCCCAAAGCGGGCCTATCATCGCGTCCACATCGTCAGTGTCCCAGGTTGAATGTGGCGATGGGCCGAACATGGCAAACCCTGTGGATGTGGAAGGGTCGCCAATTGAATTTCCCCAGTTATAAAATGCTGCAGGTGCCAGGGTATCGGCCGCACGCAGTTCATAGTGTTTGGCTATTTCATAGACTTCAATTTCGGCTTCAATGCCGACTTTGCGCCACATACCAACGATAGCCTGAATCATTTCGTAATCTTTGGGCTTGAATCCGCGCGTGGTTTGAATCTTGAATTTAACCGGATTTTCAGTCGAATATCCCGACTCTGCCAACAACGCTATGGATTTTTCCGGGTCGTAGCCAACGGTGATTGAACTGTCATAGGCCATATACTCCGGCGCTTGAAGCGTATCAATTGGAACGCCGTAGCCACGTAGCAGGCGCGCAACAATCGCTTCTTTGTCTATTGCATGCGCAGCCGCCTTGCGTACATTTGGATCTTCCATCACTTCAATATCGTTCAGGAAAATCATGCCGATGTCAGATACCGGTGTTGATGCGCCCTCTATGCCATCGATTGCCGCAAGCCGATCAAATTGTTCATAAGGCACCTCGATGGTAATGTCAGATGAAGCACTTTCAATTTCCGCCACGCGACTGCTTGCGTCGGTTACGAATTTAAAAATGACAGTCTCAAAAGCAGGTGCAGGGCCCCAGTACTTATCAAAGCGCTTCAAACGAACAAAGCTGTCTCGCTCAAATGCGTCCAACATGTAAGGGCCGGACCCGATGGGTGCTTTTTCAAAACCCTCTGCGCCGACTTTCTCAAAATAGTCTTTGGGCATTATATAGGCAGTTAAAAATGCCATCCACGGAAACAGCGATGGATCGTAGCCTTCCATTTTCGCGGTAATGGTATTACCGTCGGCCGTCATTTCGCCAATTTTTCCCCAGATAAATTGAATCGGATTTCCGGTGTCAGGGTTACCGGCACGTTGCAGCGACCAGATAACGTCGTCAACAGTCACGGGGGACCCGTCATGCCAAAACGCATCTTCTCTTAGTGTCATGGAAATGCTGGAGAAATCCTCGCTCCAGCTCCAATCGGTAAGCAATCCTGGCTTGAATGACAAGTCCGGGTTTTGATCGATGTACTGATCAAATACCGATTTATAAATCGATTGTATGGTCGGGTTAACCGCTGAAGGTCCTACAGTTGGATCCCAGGACGGCAGTGTTACGTTGTAGGCTATGGTTAGTGTGTCGTCGTCGGCCATGCCCGGGCTTGTTATTGTTGCTGCAGCCACCGCTACCACTATAGCGGCAACACCACGTTTTATCGTTCCATTAATCATTAATACAGTGCTCCATCTTTATTATATTTACCGCGCTAAACCGCACAGGTGCTAATTTCAATCAGGTGTTTTCGCTGCTCGCCCAGCGAGCCATTTTTTCGTTTGATGGCAAATTCTCATCCAACAGTTTTTTGGCTGTTTCAACACCGGCAATAGGCAAGTTACTGGCGTCCAGCAATCCAATCTGAACCAGTACAGAAGCCTGATCCCAATAAATGTGCTCGTTATAAAGTTTGTCTCCACGGAAACAGACAATGGCAACCAGTGGTATTTCCACATACTTGCCAGTTGGCGCGACGCCAGGCAACATCCAGTCGATTTCAACATCATGTGTAAAACAAAACAGCATTTCGTCAACCAGTCTATCTGCACCAATGGTTCTAGAGATCGGAATCAGGCTGGTGTCGGCTGGGTTCGAGTCGACAAAGTGGTGCTGGTAGAATCGTGCCAGCATTTTTTGACCGACACCACCTGTCATGGTTGGTATGTGATTAACATAAGGCTCATCAACCATTGTAGCCATTGTCTTTGGCACATCGCGTTCAGCAAATTCGTAAAAACAATGCATGTCCCATAAATGGTTAAGGTCAAAAATGGGCCCGATGGTATCGCGAAACTTCTTGATTGCACGCGAATGCGCCATCAGCGTCGAAGGTTTATGAAAAGACGGACGCTCTGGTGCTGCAAACGCATGGTCGACACCAGGGTAACTGAACACATCAACTTCAGCACGATCTGCGAATGTATCTGCGATCAGTTTCTGCGCTTCAGGGGGACAATAACCATCTTGTTCTGCGATATGTAACGACATCGGGCATTTGATTTTGGCTGCAAGA
>CALIMV010000189.1 GCA_938045275.1 uncultured Granulosicoccaceae bacterium | reverse complement strand
CAGGCAGCCGGTATGGCAATGGCCAAGCCCACTAAAGTTGATCCGAATGAAATAACCACTGAGTTCATAAAGTGTTTGAAGTAATCTGTACGCCTTTGCACAGCTTCATAGGCAGACAAATTCCAATCAAAGAAAAGAAACACCGGCGGCGATGTAATTGCCTGTTCTTCTGTCTTAAAGCCTGTTAGAAATGTCCAGAGTATTGGAAAAAAGATAAGAAACCCGATTGCCCATGCTATGGCTGACAGTATTGTTTTGCGTTTGGTTGAAATTGCACGTGCCATGTTTTTCCCCGTCTCCCAGTCTCAGTCTCTCAGACTCAAGCATCCAGATTTTTGCCAATCATCCACATCAGGAAGATGGCAACAATGTTGGCTAAAATAATCGCTATTACGCCGCCTGCTGAGCCGCCGCCAACGTCGAATTGCAGTGCAGATTGAACGTAGACAAGATAAGTCAGGTTTGTAGAAGCGATTCCGGGCCCGCCATTCGTGGTGACCTGTATTTCGGCATATATGGACAACAGAAAAATAGTTTGTATTAATATTACTACAGTAATTGCGCGGGCAAGGTGTGGAAGCACTAAATGATAGAAGCGATTTAAAACCCCTGCTCCGTCCATCTCGGCAGCTTCTTGCTGTTCGATATCAAGCGACTGCAGCGACGTAAGCAAAATTAGCGTCGCAAATGGCAGCCACTGCCAGGCAACGATACACATTATCGAAGCCAACGGTGCCTGCCCAAAGAAATCGAACGGCTGCAACCCCACAAATTTGGCCAATTGTGCAAAGAGCCCGCTTACCGGGTTCATAAACATATTTTTCCAAATCAGCGCAGACACGGTAGGCATAACAAAGAACGGCGCAATAACAAGAATACGGACAATGCCTTGTCCAAAAATGGGCTGGTTAAGCAGCAAGGCCAGCAGTATTCCACCAATGACCGTAATAACCAACACACCTCCTACCAGGAAGAGTGTGTTCCAAATGGATTCCATAAACGATGGATCGGTCAGGAACCACTTGTAATTTTTAAAGCCGATAAACGACTCTTCTCCAGGAGACAGCAGGTTATAACGCAGCATTGAAAAGTACAGCGTCATACTGAGCGGTATGAGCATCCAGCCAAGGAGTAACAACACAGCTGGGGAAATCATTAGTCGAGCAGCTGCTCTGGAATGCAGTGTCGCCATAGTGCTTGTCTGCTGGTGGCCTAAAAGAATTTAACAATGCGAGTCAGTATAAAAACAAACTCGTTATAACAAAAGGTAATTACAAAAAAGGGCCAGCTAGTGCCGGCCCTTATTTTTAGCGCTTTGCTGACTTAGTATCCAGCTTTTTCCATTTCACGAGCAGCGTGCTCCTGGCTCTTTGCTAGAGCATCTTCAACACTCATTTGTCCTGCAAGTGCAGCGGCAACTTGCTGTCCAACGAAGTTACCTATGCCCTGGAACTCAGGGATAGCAACAAACTGTACACCTGTGTAAGGAACAGGGTCACGTGTTGGGTCTGCAGGGTCAACAGACAGGATAGCCTCTACGATGGTGTTAGCAAAAGGAGCGGCTTCCAGACGGCGCGAGTCTTCTTCAACTGACTTACGAGTTCCTGATGGAACAGCAACCCAGCCTTTGGTTTCGCCAACAGTCTCGAAGTATTCTTTAGAAGTAGCCCACTTCAGGAAACTCTTTGCTTCATCGACTTTCTTAGAGCTTTTCGGTATGGCGAGTGCCCAAGACCAGAACCAACCAGTACCTTTGTCAGTTTCCTGCTTAGGAGCTTTGAAAAAGTCGGTTTTGTCTGCAACAGATGAAGTGTCAGGATTGCGAACGTCACCTGCGGCTGACGTGGCATCTACCCAAGTTGCACATTTGCCATCTTTGAATAACGCACGGTTTTCGTTATGACCGTTAGCCGATGCGCCTGGAGGGCCTGATGCATTCATCAAGTCAACGTAGTAAGTGATCGCAGCATTCCACTCTGGCGAGTCTAGTTGTGGTTTCCACTCTTCGTCGAACCATCGAGCACCGAACGCATTAGCCAAAGTACCAACAAAGGCCATGTTCTCGCCCCAGCCGGCTTTACCACGCTGACAGGTTCCGTAAATGCCATTGTCTGGGTCGTGCAGTTTAGCTGCCATTTCAGCAAACTCGGTGTAGGTGATTTGCTCTGTGGGTGCTTCAATACCGGCGGCTTCGAAAAGATCGGTGCGGTAAAATGTGAATGATGTTTCAGAGTAGAGAGGCAATGCGTACAGACTACCCTCTGCTGAAAGCCCGTTTCTAACTAATGGAAAAACATCTTCCAAATCATAATCTGCGTCATCAGCGAAATCGTCCAATGGAGTTAGCCAGCCTTTTGCACCCCAAATTGGCGTCTCGTATGCACCAATAAACATGATATCGAATGAACCACCACCGGTAGCAATATCTGTAGTGGTGCGTTCACGAAGTACATTTTCTTCCAGGACAACCCAGTTAATCTTGTTGCCGGTTTCCTCTTCCCATGCCGGTGCAAGCTCCTGCATGGTGATCATGTCAGCGTTGTT
>CALIMV010000188.1 GCA_938045275.1 uncultured Granulosicoccaceae bacterium | reverse complement strand
CTTGCTGCCATGTCGGCACTGCGTTCACTGTTCACCACCAACTGTGCTGAGTGCAAAACAGAAGCGTAAGCTGGCCCGGCTATATTGACTAAATTGCGAAGCACATCGTCGCTGGTAATGCTGATAATGTGCGGTGGCGTGTCAACAAAAACACGTTGCCTTTCTGCATCGCTTATTACCGGTATAACGCGCTTGTATACCGACTTAATCACAACGTCGACGCCGCTGGCCTGCAACTGCGTTTCAATTAAATCGCGCCCACCCATACCTTTAACAATCAATACTGATTTTACTGGCTGTTGTTTTTCGTACCACTCTAAAAAAGCTTCGCTACTGTAAGGCTCTATCGGCGGGTGAATTAACTTCTGACCCAGTTTGCCCAGTACCCTTTCTGTTGCACGACCAATGGCATAAACATCGGCGTTTTTCCATGGCAAAGGGTGGATTGCATGCGCAAATTCAACGGCATTACGGCTGGTGAAAAGCACAAGGTCGGATTGTTTTATGTCTGATTTGGTGAGTTCGCACTCAACCGGTAATATGTCGATGCACGGCAATGAAACGGTTTCCAAACCGGCTTCTTTGCAACTCTTTAGAAAATGAGATTGCTGATGTTTTGGTCGGGTAACTAATACCCTTGTTTTAGCTATTTTGTCATTCAAGCGGAAAGACCAATCGCTGCTACGTCCAATATATCTTGCGCTCCTTTTTCCAGTAATTCAATGGCCAGTTTTTCTCCTAACGCCTGCGCCTGATCTAATGGCGCTTTACCCGTTGTTTCCAGCATATTGCTGCCATCGAGAGCGATTACACGTCCGGTTAGGGTAATCTCTTCATTACTGATGCTGGCAAAGGCCGCAATCGGTGCAGAACAACCACCATTGAGTGTGGCGCTAAAGCCTCTTTCGGCTTCAGATCGAATGGCCGTTGGTTCGTGATTCAGTGGTGCAAGCAGTTGTTTCATATGGCTATCTGAATCACGGATTTCAATACCGATAGTGCCTTGCGTCATGGCTGGTAAGCATTGTTCAGCAGGAATCGACTGTGCAATTCGCTCTTCTAAACCCAGTCTTTCAAGGCCAGCGCAAGCGAGAACAGTGGCGTCGAATTCGCCTGCGTCGAGTTTTTTTAGCCGTGTGCCTACATTGCCGCGTAATTCAACAATCTTGAAAGTGGGATTGAAACGGAGTAGTTGAGCCTGGCGACGTGGGCTGCAGGTACCAATAACCGCGTTGTCTGGAATTGACTCTAACGAGCTGTAATGATTTGAAACTAATGCATCGTGCGGGTTATGTCGTTCCAGCAGGGTACTGATAACCAGGCCCTCGGGCATGTGCGCGGTAACATCCTTCATTGAGTGCACGGCCAAGTCGGCGGATTTGTCCAGCAGTGCCGTTTCAAGCTCTTTTAAAAATAGCCCTTTACCACCAATTTTAGCCAAAGAAGTGGACTGTTCGCGGTCACCTTTGGTGCTCATGGGTAACAATTCGACGCGAAGATCTGGGTGCTGGTTCAGCAACAGATCGCGCACGCTGTGCGCCTGCCACAGAGCCAGTGGGCTTTGTCGAGTCGCAATGCGGATGAGTTCGGACATGGAGATACGAGCTGTCGGTAAAGCTTGTTAGTATACGTGCTCAGAACACGCACAGTAATAGTCTAAGGCCAATGAATACCCCAGAAAAGCCATCTAGCACCAAATCGTCGTCTGCACAGAAGCTTTGGGGCGGGCGGTTTGATGAAAGTACCGATGAGTTTGTAGAAGCGTTTACCGCCTCGGTCGGCTTTGATCAGCGCTTGTATCGCCAGGATATTGCAGGTTCGCGCGCGCACGCTACCATGTTGCAGAAAGTGGGTGTGCTTGACGCTGACGATCTGGCTCAAATCAATGCCGGACTCGACCAGATAGAAGCTGACATTTCTGCGGGTAATTTTGAATGGTCGGTGTCGCGTGAAGATGTTCATATGAACATAGAAGCCGCATTGACCGCCTTGATCGGTGATGCTGGTAAGCGCCTGCATACCGGTCGATCACGTAACGATCAAGTAGCGACCGATATCCGTCTGTATTTGCGGGATGCCTGTGATGAGGCAGCGGCAGAGGCTGTGCGTTTAATGGAAGGTCTGTTGCAATTGGCAGACAAGCACAGCGCTACGATCATGCCAGGTTTTACCCACTTGCAAACCGCGCAACCGGTCAGTTTTGGTCATCACCTGCTGGCCTGGTTTGAAATGTTATTGCGTGATCTGGACAGACTGAGCGATACGCGTCGCAGGCTGAATAAACTGCCACTGGGTGCGGCGGCCCTTGCTGGTACATCATATCCAATTGATCGAAGTATCACTCAATCGCTGCTTGGCTTCGATGGCGTGTGTGAGAATTCACTGGATGCAGTGAGTGATCGCGACTTTGCCATTGAATTTTGTGCCACAGCTGCGACATGCCAGATGCATCTTTCGCGCATGTCTGAAGAGTTGGTGTTGTGGACGTCGGCGCAATTTAATTTTATTGAACTGCCTGACCGGTTTTGCACGGGCTCTTCAATAATGCCGCAAAAGAAAAATCCGGATGTACCTGAGCTGGTGCGGGGTAAGAGTGGGCGTAGCTACGGCAATCTTATGTCATTGCTGACGCTTATGAAGGGACAACCGCTAGCGTATAACAAAGACAACCAGGAAGACAAAGAGCCGCTGTTTGATTCAGTCGATACCTTGTTGGGGTGTTTGCGTGCTTTTGCAGATATGGTTCCGGCAATTGAAGCGAATGAAAATGTTATGCGCGATGCCGCTGCTCGTGGGTTTTCAACCGCCACAGATTTGGCAGATTATCTGGTCAGAAAAGGACTAACGTTTAGAGACGCACACGAAATCGTTGGGTTGGCCGTACGGCATGGCGTAGAGCAAGATTGTGATCTTAGCGAACTGTCAATAGAAGTGCTAAAACAGTTCAGCGATATAATTGAAGAGGATGTTTTTGATGTGCTCACTTTGGAAGGGTCAGTGAATGCCCGAAATCATGTCGGTGGAACAGCACCCGAGCAAGTTAAAGAAGCTATCAAGCGAGGTCGGCAGAGGTTGAAGCTTACATACCGAAAAGACGCTTAAGCCACAAAGATAAATCATCCACTTCCTCATTGCTGACGCTATGGGCAATGTCGTATTTATGCCATTCAATATTGGCGTTGCGCGCTTTTAGCTTATCGCGTGAATGTTCCGCATATTCAACCCGAATGACTTCATCGATAGCACCATGGGCCATGAAAATGGGCATTTGTAATTTGTCGCTGGTAACAGTATCCAGCTCGGCTTCGGTCATCGGTAAGTAGCAGCTTAGTGCAATAACGCCACCAATCTTTCTTGGCAATGTTAGTCCGGCTTGCAATGCGATGGCCCCACCTTGAGAAAACCCGGCAATCAATATATTGGACTCATTGATACCGCGATCAATCTCAGCGGCGATTAACTCATCAATCAGCGCAACAGATGCCGCTATTCCTTCATTGTCCTGATTTCTGGCTTCAAAATTCAGCGAATCAATGTCGAACCAGGCTCGCATGGCTGCGCCACCATTGATGGTGACAGGCTGTATAGGGGCGTGCGGGAAAAGGAAACGTACGCCAGGTCGAGATAATAGCTTGAGCTCAGGCACAATTGGCTCAAAATCATGGCCACTTGCTCCCAGACCATGCAGCCAAATAACACTAAATTCGATGTTCTCACCGGTTTCGATCTCGATGAATTCGAGTAATTTATTCATGTTAATTGCGAACAGAGATGGGAGGGTTGCGAGTGAGAGTATACTCTAATCAACACAATTCGAGATGCTTGCAATATGAAAGCTGTGTACAGGGCCTCAATTTTTGCTGTTTTACTCGCACTGATAGCGTGTGGCAATAAGGGAAATCTTTATCTGGATAAAGTTGAACTAAGCGCAGAACATAAGGCTCTGCTCGATACCGATAATGTAAAAGATGACACGGATGACACAAAAGATCCGACTATAGATCCGACTATTGCAGACGATGCCGACAAAACAAAGAAAAAGAAAACCGACGGCTCACCAACCATAGAATAAAACCTGAAACGCAAATACCATGGAACATTTTCACCGCCGAAAAGGCGTGCTGCATGCTCAAAGCTATGCCTGTTCTCAATTAGCTGAAGAGTTCGGTACGCCGTTGTTCGTCTATAGTCGAGAAGCGCTTGAATCTGCCTGGCAGCAATTCTCAGATGCTCTTGAAAAACACCCACACCTGATTTGTTATGCCGTAAAGGCCAATTCAAACCTGGCCGTACTTGATGTGTTGGCCCGTCTGGGTTCGGGGTTCGATATTGTTTCTGGTGGTGAGCTCAAACGGGTACTGGCAGCCGGTGGCGAGCCGGAAAATATTGTTTTCTCAGGCGTTGGCAAAACATCTGCAGAGCTTACCGATGCGCTTGAAATTGGCATACGTTGTTTTAATGTTGAATCCGAGGCAGAACTTGATCGCCTGGGTGCTATCGCAGCCGCCCTGGATATGGTAGCACCCGTTTCATTGCGCATTAATCCAGATGTTGACGCTCAAACTCATCCGTATATTTCCACAGGATTAAAAGAGAACAAATTTGGTATCAATATGGATAAAGCCATTGAGCTTTATCAGCGTGCAGAGCAAATGCCATCGATAAATGTGCAGGGCATGGATTGTCATATCGGTTCGCAACTGACAAACATCGAGCCATACCAGGATGCGCTGGAAAGATTAATTGGTCTGGTCGATCAGTTGGATAGCTTAGGAATCAAGCTTTCCCATTTAGATGTAGGCGGTGGTCATGGTATCTGCTATCAAGACGAAGCGCCGTTGGATATTGACCAATGGGCACGCTGTGTTATCGATGCAGTAGGCGAGCGAGAACTGGAAATTCTGGTTGAGCCGGGCCGATTTATTGCAGGCCCTGCCGGCATTCTGCTGACTCGCGTCGAATACTTGAAGAGTAATGAGGACAAGCATTTCGCGGTTGTGGATGCTGCCATGAACGATCTGATCAGACCCGCTCTGTACAGCGCATGGCAGGCTATTGAGGCGGTTGAACCTCGCGACACTGAACCCAAACAATACGATGTTGTTGGCCCGGTATGCGAATCATCGGACTTTCTCGGCAAAAACCGACCTTTGTCCATTGAACAGGGCGACTTACTCGCGGTGATGCAGGCAGGGGCGTATGGCTTTGTCATGAGTTCCAACTACAATACCCGGCCTAGAGCAGCTGAGGTCATGGTTTCTGGTGACGAAGCTTATGTGGTGCGCGAACGAGAGAATGTTGAAGATTTGTTTGTCGATGAGTCGGTGCTGCCTTGATAATTTTTATTTTGCCGGCATTTTACCCAGCAAATATTTCCCGCTATCGCAATCTGTAATGATTATTAATGAGTGACTGAAATGGGCGAGTTTAATTTCACCAAGATGCACGGTCTTGGCAACGACTTTATTGTTATCAATAATCTCGATGGCTCACTTAAATTAGAACAACAGCGTATACGTGAGCTCAGTGATCGTTACACCGGAATTGGGTTCGATCAAATGCTGCTTGTCGAGACTGCCACAGTTGCAGAAGCAGAATTTAACTATCGAATTTTTAACGCTGATGGTGGCGAAGTTGAGCATTGTGGTAACGGGGCGCGTTGTTTTGCGCGGTACGTGCACGATAAGGGTTTATCCAACAACCGTACAATGCTTGTGAACACCACAGGTGGTCTGATCACCCTGCGATTGCTGGATAATCAGGAGGTCACAGTCGATGTAGGTGTGCCGGTTTTTGAACCTGCAGCAATACCCTTTGAGGCACCCGTGGAACAAAACACGTACGAGATCAATGTAGATGACACCACGTTAACAGTGGGTGCAGCCGCCATTGGCAATCCACATGTACTAGTACATGTTGATAATGTAGACACCGCTCCCGTAGAAACATTAGGTCCATTATTGGAATCTCACCATCGATTTCCAAAGCGTGTGAATGTCGGTTTTATGCAAATAATTGATACAGAAAATATCAAACTAAGGGTGTTTGAAAGAGGTGTTGGAGAGACTAAAGCGTGTGGTACAGGTGCTTGTGCTGCGGTAGCTATCGGTATAAAGCAAGGACTACTTGACAAAACAGTGAGTGTGACCTTACCCGGTGGGTCTTTAAATATAGTGTGGAAAGATTTTCAGTCTTCGATTGAAATGACTGGCGCATGTTCTACAGTCTTTGAAGGCCAAACAAAAATGTAGACATGCAACTCGAAACAACTGATCGCCGTGATGTGCCGAATGCCGACTCTGTTCTGACATTCCTAACGCACAATCCAGACTTCTTTAATAAACATTCCGATGTGCTTCCGCGGTTGTCAATACCACACCATACCGGAGACGCAATCTCATTAATCGAAAAGCAAGTCAGTGTATTGCGCAACAAATGCTGCACACTTGAAAACAGTTTGCGTGATCTGATAAACGTTGCTCGTGAGAACGAAAAACTACATCAACGATTGCACCGCCTGATTCAAGACATCATTACAGCTTCTTCGATTAACGATGTAGTAAGTTTGACTCGCGACAACATGCTTGCAAATTTTAATGCTGACGATGTGCGTGTTGTATTGATTTCATCGGAGGAAAAAGCTGAGCCAGATACCGACATTGTATACCTGGCCGAGAACGACCCCGAACTAGCGCTGTTCAGCGATATATTCAAAAAGCGCGATACTCAATGTGGTGAGCTAAGTGACGCTCGAGGAAAATTTGTTTTTGGTGCAGATGCACAAGGTATTGCATCTGCGGCGATTATTCCGTTGTATCACCACCGCAAGCTTGGTTTTGTCGTTCTGGCAAGCAAAGATGAAACACGATTCGCTCTTGGAAAAGGAGTGATGTTTCTAAATCAATTGGGTGAAGTTCTCAGCCGCCGAGTTTATTCGCTTACCTAAACAAGGAGAAAAGGATGTCTGCTTTCGATCTTGCGATAGAAGATTACCTGGAAGACCTGCGGGTTGCCAGACGCTGTTCGCCACATACGGTAAGTAATTATGCGCGTGATTTAAAAGCCATTGCTCGTTCCGCGATTGCTCGCGAGATAAAGAATTGGCAAGACATCGAAGGTGGTGATGTTCGATCGATAATTGCGGAGCAACACAGAGAAGGCATTGCTGGGCGAAGCCTTGCCAGAAGGCTGTCGGCGTTGCGTGGGTTGTACAATTTTTTGATCAAACTTGGTCGCTGTGACGTTAATCCGGCCTCTGATATTTTAGCCCCCAAAGATAAAAAAGCCCTGCCCGCTACGCTCGACCCAGATGAAGTCAGTCGCTTGTTGTCACAAAATTTAAATGACCCAATGATCTGTCGCGACCTGGCCATGTTTGAACTGATGTACTCATCCGGTTTGCGTTTGGCTGAATTGGTTGGGTTGAATCTGGTTGATCTGGATTTGAGTGTTGGTCAGGTACGGGTAACGGGTAAAGGTGGCAAGGTACGTGATTTGCCGGTCGGAAAGCACGCCGTAGAGGCGATAAATAAATGGCTAAGCTACCGCCGCATGACTCCGGGCGCAGACGACAAGGCCGTGTTTTTAAGTTCGAGAGGAAAGCGAATTGCTCCCAGAACTGTGCAAATGCGGCTAAAAAAGCTGGCTGAATCTCAAGGGTTGAACAGGGATTGTTATCCGCACATGCTGCGTCATTCGTTTGCCAGTCATTTATTGGAGAGCAGTGGGGATTTGCGCGCTGTGCAGGAACTGTTGGGCCATGCGGATATCAGCACAACGCAGGTTTACACACACCTGGACTTTAACCATCTTGCTAAAGTCTACGATGAAGCTCACCCTCGTGCTAAACGCAGCGAAATCACTGAAGAAAGCTGAATTAAAACGGCAGCTTTTCTGTTTATTGAACTTGAACAGATTGCTTGTTGTGTGACTACTCGTCCTGCAGTGAGAAGTGGCTGAATAGTCCGTTATTTTGCAAAGATTTATTCAGCACAACGCTTCGAGATTTGCCACCTAATGTTACTGTTAAACGATCTCCGGGCTCATACAGGTAGGCCGGTAGCAAGATCGTTTGCAATACAACATTTTTCACTTTACACGCAATGATGACAGCATCATCGGCAACGATGTCGTCGCTGTGAGTGCGCGAAATGCCAACGGGGAGCACACCCTTTGCCAGGTACTCGACGCCAAATCGAATGGCACTGCTGTCATTCGCAATTACCCACCGAACGACGCCAATAAGTGCAGAGGATTTTCCGTACACAGTCGGGGTTTCCTCTGATGTGTCAGTCGATTCAATGCTGACTAATTCGCCAACCTGAACAACACCGGCACGGCAGTTTGGGCTGTATAGCGCAGCTCCCTGAGCTGATTGATTGATCATCATCCAGTTCTGATCGTCATGGTTTTCTATATCACCCATGGCATCGTCAATGAACGCAAATTCGTCTGGCGAGTCGTTGGTTGCCGAGTTGGCTGATTTCATTGCGCCAAAATGCAGGTGCGCACAGATGGATTTATGGCCGAGCATAACGATTTTTTGCTCGTGTCGAATAACGCGTTGTGAGCGGCGTTGACGACTTCGCGCAATGGTGACTCGTAGTCGTGCAAGAGATTGTCTGTCGAGAGATTCAGAACCCAGTAGTGCAACATCGCCAGACCTTGATTTGGCTAATTGCACATCGATGCGTTTGAGCAGATGGGCAACATTAAACCACCGTACTTGCTTGTAAGTGTCGACGACCAAAGACGCTGCGGGTACAGGTCTGGCACCATGCTGAAGGTGTACTGCGTAGTTAATTGCTCGTAAATTATCGGCTGGTGCTTTTGAGCGAATGCGTAGGGTGGATGCATTGTTTTGCAAGAATTCAAGCAGCGGTACAAGTTGGCGAACCTGATGCTGGCGACAATCTGCCAGCGTTAGAAGCAAAATATATTTATAGTGATCTGCCGTACTGGGCTGTTGGTCATCAGGCTTTGCATCGAGTAAAGAAAACTCTTCGGCCAATCCGTACAACTGGTGAGCATCCTGAAGCAAAGACTCCGAAATATTCTTACACCCGTGAATACGGCACTCCGCTTGTCGGGCAAGTGCCTGCATGGCCCGTCGAACATCATCGCCACGTGGTTGTGGGCTATCGGCCAGCAATATTTTAAAAGCGAACGCTTCTTCACGTAAGAAACAGTCGAGCAACTGAGCAGTGCGCTGAAATTCAGCGGTGAGCGGTAACGGTTGTGCCTGGCAAATTTCAAGCAAGGATTCGTTCAGCTCTCGCAAAGTCGGTATGAAACACGCCACCACGGCTCTTCGCCTGTTCAGATCGTTGTGCAGACGATTGCTGTGTCGCAAACCTCGATACACTTCCATGGCATCTTTGGTTGATCTGGTGGGGTTTAGCTTGGCCAGCCAACGGCTTACACCATCGGGTTCAACTGGAAAGCTCTCGGTGTCGGCGACAGTGCGTTGTGGGACGGTCAGTTGCATCGTAAGTTTTGCAAATGGTTCGAAATTTAAAACATATTCAGTGCGGTAACTCGCACTCAATCCTTTGCAACAGTTTAAACTACATACACTTAAATAAACGTGTGACTTCACACGTATTTTGCGGAGTTTTGCGTTGGAACAATATCGGGGAACGACCATTTGCTCGCTGCGCCGAGGTAATCAGGTCGTTATTGGTGGCGATGGGCAAGTCAGCATGGGCAATGTCATCATGAAAGGCAATGCTCGAAAAGTCCGCCGACTCTATAAAAACCAAGTGTTAGCGGGGTTTGCTGGTGGCACTGCCGATGCGTTCACACTTTTTGAACGCTTTGAAGGAAAGCTTGAAGAGCATGGCGGTAATCTGACTCGTGCGGCCGTAGAACTTGCTAAAGATTGGCGAACTGACCGAATGTTACGCCGACTTGAAGCTCTTTTAGCGGTTGCAGACTCAAAGAATTCTTTAGTAATAACCGGTAATGGAGACGTTATTGAGCCCGAACATGGCTTGATTGCAATTGGATCAGGGGGAGATTTTGCAAAATCGGCAGCAATGGCGCTACTAGATCATACTGAACTCGATGCAGAGAGCATAGTCCGCTACAGTCTGCTAAAGGCAGCCGATATCTGTATTTATACTAATACGAACTTGACCATCGAAACACTGGAATACGATTGACCATGTCTCACATGACGCCACGTGAAATAGTTCAAGAACTAGACAAGCACATTGTTGGTCAGAACTCAGCTAAACGTTCGGTCGCTATTGCGTTGCGAAACCGGTGGCGGCGAATGCAGGTACCCGAAGAACTGCGCAATGAAATTACCCCCAAAAACATCCTGATGATCGGACCAACCGGTGTTGGTAAAACCGAAATAGCGCGTCGACTTTCACGTCTGGCTGGCGCACCGTTCATCAAAGTTGAAGCGACCAAATTTACAGAGGTAGGTTATGTCGGCCGTGATGTGGAATCCATTATTCGAGATTTAGCCGATGTGGCATTAAAAGAGACACGCGAGCGTGAATCAAGGCGAGTACGCAACCGGGCAGAAGACGCAGCAGAGGAAAGAATCCTCGATGCGCTGTTACCGCCGGCGCGTGGCAGCTCGACAGCCAGTGTCGTGGAAACCGAGGAGAGTAGCACCCGACAAAAGTTTCGAAAGAAATTGCGTGAAGGTGATCTCGACGATCGCGAAATAGAGATGGACGTCAGTGCAGCGCCAATGGGTGTAGAGATCATGGCCCCTCCAGGTATGGAAGAAATGTCTCAGCAACTTCAAGGTTTGTTCCAGAACATGGGTGGGTTGGAAAAAACCAAAAGTCGCAAGCTGACCGTAAAAGAAGCCATGAAACTGGCCACCGATGAAGAAGCCATGAAGTTACTGGACGATGAAGAGCTCAAAGCAAAAGCACTGGAAAACATTGAACAAAATGGCATTGTGTTTATCGATGAAATTGATAAAGTTGCGCGTGGTTCAGATCGTTCCAGTGGTAACACCGATGTTTCCAGAGAGGGAGTGCAACGCGATTTACTTCCACTGGTTGAGGGCTGTACCGTATCAACAAAGTTTGGCATGGTGAAAACCGATCATATTCTGTTTATAGCTTCGGGTGCCTTTCACTTGTCAAAACCATCCGATCTGGTGCCAGAACTACAGGGACGGTTGCCGATTCGTGTAGAGCTCTCACCACTTACAACAGCCGACTTTGTTCGTATACTTACCGAGCCTGATGCGTCATTAACTGACCAGTCAACGGCGTTGTTAGCGACTGAAAATGTCGAACTTACCTTTGCCGAAGATGGTGTCAGTCGCATAGCGGAAGTGGCATGGCAAGTGAATGAAACCACAGAGAATATCGGTGCTCGCCGTTTGCATACAGTGATGGAACGGTTGTTGGATACTGCCTCGTTTGAAGCGTCAGATCAGGGCGGTAAATCTATAGTGGTTAATGCAGACTACGTTGACAGTCATTTAGGAGATTTGGTTAAGGATGTTGATTTGAGCCGTTATATTTTGTAGTGCGGCATTTTTACTTACGGTCTATGCGTCTCGGTTGTGCATCTTCGTATGCACTATTTTTAAGTACGCAAACCAATTACTCACTGTTACCCACTTGTAAATCACCCCAGAAAAGCACATGTTATGGCCAGACCAACTGAAATAAAGCTACACCAGAAAAGTCGTGTTTTGGAGCTAGCATTCGATGATGGCTATACCTGCAATCTGCCCTGTGAATATTTACGTGTCTACTCTCCATCGGCCGAAGTGGTAGGGCACGGACCAGGCCAGGAAGTGTTGCAACTCGACAAAGAGCTTGTCGGTATTGAGAAGCTCGAACCGGCTGGCAACTATGCGTTAAAGATTCATTTTGACGATGGTCATGCTACCGGTATCTATACCTGGCCATACCTCTATGGCTTGGGTAAGCACTATGAAGAGAACTGGCAAAAATATTTGAAACGCCTTAAGGATGCCGGACACACGCACAAAGGTGTTCAGGGGTGATTAATGCCTGAAGACAAAACACATTTTGGGTATAAAACGGTCGATGCCGATGACAAAGCTGGTCTGGTCGGTGAGGTGTTCCATTCCGTAGCCGAAAAATACGATGTAATGAATGACTTAATGTCATTCGGTGTGCATCGATTGTGGAAACGTTACACCATTGAACAGTCTGCGGTACGGCCCGGGCAAACGGTACTTGATCTGGCCGGCGGTACAGGCGACCTTGCTGCTAAATTTTCACGAAGAGTGGGTAAGTCAGGCAGTGTAGTGTTGGCCGATATAAACGAATCCATGTTGAGCGTTGGGCGTGAACGACTCACCAATATGGGCATCGTTGGCAACATAGAATATACATTGGCTGATGCTGAACAGTTACCGTTCAACAATGACACTTTCGATTGCATCACTATTGCCTTTGGCTTACGCAATGTCACCGATAAAGACAAAGCATTAGCGTCTATGCACCGAGTTTTAAAGCCCGGAGGCAGGTTGTTGGTGCTCGAATTCTCCAAACCGATTATTCCACTATTAAGTAAAGCGTACGATGCGTATTCTTTTACGGCCTTGCCTTTTATGGGGAAGCTGATTGCCAACGACGCGGAAAGTTATCGCTACTTGGCCGAATCCATTCGCATGCACCCAGACCAGGAATCCCTGAAACAAATGATGGATAACGCCGGGTTTTTTAAAACCAGTTATCACAACATGACAGGTGGTGTCGTGGCGTTACACAAAGGCTTTAAGGTTTAACGACTGCAATGGATTTACCTCTGCCATTGGCGTTTGCCATTCAGCAAGGCATTGCTACCGTATTGCGACTCGACCCCCACACCCAACAATCCCTGTCATCCATCAACGGGAAAGTGATTCGAGTAGATGTCACCTCGCCTGCGATAAAATTCCATCTGATTGTTGTCGATAACTCGATTGATGTAGAGGGCAGCTTCGATGCTGAGCCCGATACCACTATCTCAGGTAGTGCCCGCGACTTAATGTCATTGCGCACCAGCAATGATGCGTTGTACACCGGTGCTGTAAAAATCGAAGGAGACGCAGGTGTTGGAGAGGGTTTGCGCTCTATATTATCTAATATCGACATCGACATTGAAGAGGTGGTCGCACCATTAACCGGCGATACCATTGCCCATCAGATTGGTCGCATTGGCAAATCGTTTAACGCATGGTTTGCGGAAACCGGAACCAGCATCAAGCGTAATAGCAGTGAGTATTTGCAGGAAGAAGCGCAAATACTTGCGCCCAATAGCGAAGTGAACCGCTTTTGCAATGAAGTGGATGAGCTACGAGAAAAATCAGATCGTTTGGATGCTCGCGTGCGTGCACTTGAAAAAAGCCAGTCTTCAACATGATCGCCCGCCTGTCCAGGCTTCTTACGATAGAACGGATCATGGTCAAGTACGGGCTGGATTCTCTGTTTCTTAAAGGTACGCGTGTTGATGCACTGCGCTACGTGTTTCTGTTATCACCCACTCGATGGTTAAGTAAAAACACACGAGAACTTCCGCGTGGCGAACGAATACGGCTGGCCTTGGAGGAGCTTGGGCCCGTGTTTGTAAAGCTTGGTCAGATGCTTTCCACTCGAAGGGATTTATTGCCTGACGATATTGGTGATCAACTCGCGCTGCTGCAAGATCAAGTGCCACCTTTTTCCGATACGAAAGCCCGCGAAACCATTGAAGCTGCACTGGGTGACACAGTAGAGAATTTGTTTTCAGAATTTGACGTTAGCCCAATGGCTTCCGCATCCATTGCCCAGGTGCATGGTGCTGTGCTTAAAGATGGTTCTAAAGTCGTGGTAAAAGTGCTACGCCCTGATATCGATATGATGATCGATCGAGATATATCTCTGATGTATATGTTGGCGGATATGGCAGCAGTAACTTTGCCTGATGCCAAGCGCCTGCGTCCGCGAGAAGTTGTTGTTGAATACGACCACACCATTCATAACGAATTGAATTTAATTAATGAGGCATCCAATGGCGTGGTGTTTCGAAATAACTTTAAAGATTCCGATATTCTCTATGTTCCTGAGATTCACTGGGACTTCACTCGAAAAAATGTACTGGTGATGGAACGGGTTTACGGCATCCCTATTCGCAACATCGATGAAATGCATGCTATCGGGATGGATATGAAGAAACTGGCTGAGCATGCCGTGGAAATTTTCTACACGCAATTGTTCACTCACAATTTCTTTCATGCAGATATGCATCCGGGAAACATTTTTGTCTCCCCAGACGACCCCGGATACCCACGTTTTATCACAATAGATTTTGGCATAGTCGGTTCGCTTACTGATGAAGACCTGACTTATCTCGGTGAAAATATGTTGGC
>CALIMV010000187.1 GCA_938045275.1 uncultured Granulosicoccaceae bacterium | reverse complement strand
TTACGCTCTACCAACCGTATTTTTATCAGTACAGTCTGATGAAAGTCGTCATATCGGTAATGGCCATTCGCTGCTTATGGCCGCACTGAAGGAGCCAGAGAATCATTTGCTGCTTGAACGTGATATTCGTTATGCGTTTTGGCAAAACCATGCCATCGTAGATGCCGCAATTGGTACCTTTATTGAGTATGGCACGACTAATAGAGACAAGGAAAAAGAGTCTTATGCTGAAATGTGGCACCGCTGGATTTTTGAAGATTACTATCGCACTTATATGCTACCACTTGAGAAGTACGGTGTAAAAATTCATCACGATGATGTTCAGGAAGCCTGGAAGCGAATAGTAGAGAAGAACTACGTACACAAAGTCGCCCAATTTTTCGCTGTTGGCTGGCCTGTAAATTTCTGGCGAATTGAAGCTCAGACTGAAAAAGATTTTGAATGGTTCGAGCATAAATACCCAGGTTGGTATGCCGAGTTCGGTGAATTCTGGAAGTGGTATGAGAAACTCAGTGTGCCGGGTCAGAAGGTCATCACGTTCAACGAAGAAGTTGGCTATGTGTACCCACATCGCTGCTGGTCCTGTCTTGTCCCATGTCTTATTCGAGAAGATATGGTCGTTGATGAGCTCGACGGGAAGCTACACACCTTCGCGCACGAATTAGATCGCTGGACTGCAGTCGAAGCTTTTGCTGATGAGTATCAGGGTCGTCCGACTCCGGCCATGGGTAAATTCTCCGGTAAGCGTGAATGGGAAACGCTGTACGACGGATGGGATCTCGCTGACGCGATCACCGATTTAAACTTTGTGCGTGAAGATGGCAAAACCTTGGTGCCACAACCTCATCTTCGTTTCGACGATAAAGAGATGTGGACACTTGATCATGTACGTGGCCACACATTGGGGTCGCCACTCAATGCCCTGCGTGGTATGAATGATGCCGATCGTGAAGCTCATTTAGCCGATTACCGAGCAGGATTCACAATCAATCCGTGTAGATAACCGTGTAATTAAAGCAATGCAAAGATAGCAAGCAAGCGGCGTGTAGGGGCAATGTTAAGCCCCTACATGACTAACATGCTGCAAAGACAATCGGTCGTTCGAATTCAAGAGTTCTTAGGTATGGTTGAAACATATAATGTTCGATTAGAGCCAGTGGGAATCGAGTTTGAAGTTCATGAAGATGAAACAATTCTTGATGCGGCTTTTCGACAGGGAATTGCTTTACCGCATGGTTGCAAGGAGGGACAGTGCTCTGCGTGCAAGTGCATACAGCTTGATGGCGAAACAGAGTTACTGAAACACTCGACTTTTGCGCTGAGTGAATTTGAACGTGATAGCGGGCATATCCTGATGTGTTGCGCTTTGGCGTACAGCGATGTAGAAATTGAGTTGCTTAATTTTGACGAAGAGATTTTATCTAAAGCTATTCCAGTAAAGGAATTCAGTGGTCGTATCGTAGACTTCACAGCACTGACTCATGACATACGTGGCGTAGAGATTGAAATTGATACGCCATTAAAATTCTGGGCAGGACAATACGTGGATATCACGGTATCAACGTCAACCGGTGAGTCGATCACTCGGTCGTTTTCCATGGCGAATTCGCCAAATGAAGCCCAAAAACTTTCTTTCATCATTAAAAAATACCCGGATGGACAATTCTCCGGTGAACTCGATGATGGTGGCATAAAAAAAGGTGCCACTGTCAGTATCACTGGGCCATACGGTATGTGCTTCCGACGCGAAGATCGGCAAGGCTTGGTGATTCTGGTTGGTGCGGGCTCTGGTATGTCACCAATATGGTCGATATTAAACGACCAACTTGCCAGTGGTGAGGAACGCGCAGTGCTCTTCTTTTACGGTGCACGCACTCAGGATGACCTGTTTAAGCTCGAAGAGCTCACCGATTTAGTCAAACAGTATCCAACGGTTGAATTTATTCCAGTTCTTAGCCATGAGGATGATGATTCAACATGGAGCGGGGAGCGGGGATTCGTTCACGAGTGTGTTGAACGTCGGATAAAGGCCATGGATCTCAATGGCGAAGGTGATGTGTATGCCTGTGGACCACCACCGATGATCGATGCGTTAACACCTGTTTTGTTCATGAACGATTTTGAAACGGAACGAATTTTCATAGATAAATTTACACCGACATCCGGCTCGTCGTCGGTTCACTAATCGCAACTATCAATAACAATTACCAGTGGAGGCTATTATGGAGACAACAACAAGTTCTGGTGCAGCAGGCTCGGCTACCTTTGTCGGTTCCGGCAGCCGAAAATACAACTACTATGAGCCGCGCGGTAAACGTGCGACTCACTACGAGGATGTCACGGTAGACGTGCAACCAGATCCTGACCGCTACTTAATCCAAGACTGGATCATCGGTTTTGAAGACGGTATAGGCAAAGGTGGCGGTGCTTATCAAAAAGAGTTCACTGCAGCTAAAAGCAGTAACTGGCATGAGTTCCGTGCACCGGACCAGGAATGGGAGAGAACTCACTACCAACGCCAATCAAAAATTGTAACGATGGTTCAGGGGGTTATTGCCAATGCGAGGCAGGCCGGCGCGCACAAGGCTTTTGATAAATCCTGGTGTCGAATTTTGCAAACGCATTTGGGTGCCTGGAAACATGCAGAGTTCGGCTTGGGAACTTCTCTGATGCAGGCTCAGCGATACGGCTTTACACAGATGATAAACAATGCCACGTTAACTAACTCATCTTACAAATTGAGGTTGGCTCAAGACATTACGCTATACCTTGCCGAAATTGGCATGGACATAGATGAATGGGATGATGAGCTCGGAAAAAAAGCATGGCTTGAAGACCCCATCTGGCAAGGTGTCCGCGAATCGGTTGAGACGATTATGGGTGCTGAAGATTATCTGGAACAATATTTTGCGGTAAATCTCATCTTCGAGCCATTAGTTGGAGAACTGTTTCGCTCCGGTTTTCTCATGCAGGTTGCTGCGGCTAATAACGATTTCATTACGCCATCAGTGATCTCCGCTGCTGAGGCCGACTATGAACGTAATCTGGCGAATACCATTGATCTTATTTATTTGCTGGGCAACGATAAAGAACACAGCGCGAGCAATAAAAAATTGTTCCAGTCTTGGATAAAAAAGCACGGTGACCTGGCTGAAAAAGCTGCAAACGCTCTACAACCAATCTGGTCTCAATCACATTCCAAGCCCGTGTCATATCAGGATGTGAAAGCAATTTCCAACGAACGAGTTGACCAGATTTTTTCTGAACTTGGTCTTAGCCGCTAATCAACAGGAGTAACAACCATGTCACAAATAGCGCGTGATGCGTCTCGGAAGAATATCTTTAAATCAATGAAAGATATCAAGTTCGATCAGACAATTTCATACCAATGCGGTGTCACAATGAACGATTCGGTTGAAGCTCGTGCGATAGCCGAATTCATGGATACTGACCCGGCGGTAACCATCACATACAACCCAGCAACGATCCGTATAGACGGTGAAGGTCAACTGGTTTTCAAGATGGATGAGATCAGTGACTACCTGGGACGTGAAATGACTGCAGAAACCTTTGAGGTGAACACGTCTACCCACTATGGACGAATGGTGCGCGTGGATGATAACACCGTTATTCTTTATGGAAACATGGAAGACATGTTCGAATATATCGAATAGTTGATTGTTGCGTACAAATTTGAAAATAAATCAGATTTGTACGCAGACCGACGTACAGCGCTAACGTGACTATCGGTCATAAATACAAGTTCGAAAGGGGTCGTAATTACAGCTGATCAAACAGATGCCTTAAACAAAGTAAGAGTATCGAGGAGATGAAATGTACAAAACTGCAAATGGAAAAGAGATCTTTGTACTCGACGGACATACCCATTTTTGGGATGGTAGTCCGGAAAATCAAAGCAATGTTCATGGTAAACAATTCATTGATTGTTTTTATGCCTATCACTCAAATTTGAGTCCGCCTGAACAGCTGTGGGAGAAATCGAAATTCGAAAAATACTCCGAAGACGATGTTTACCGTGATCTGTTTGTCGATGGTCCTGATGATGTTGCGATTATACAGACAACCGTTCTTTCGGATTTTTACAAAAATGGCTTTTCCAGTGTTGAGCGTAGTACCAAGATGGCTGCCCGCAATCCAGAACGATTTATAGTCAATGGCGCTTTTGACCCTCGGGACGGTAAAAAGGCGCTTGAGCATATTCAATTTTTAAAAGATAAATATGATATTCAGGGCGTGAAAATGTATACCGCTGAATGGAACGGAGACAGTAAAGGGTGGCGTCTCAATGATCCTGCAGCATACAAGTGTTTTGAATTGTGTGAGAAGCTCGGAATCAAAAACATACATGTTCATAAGGGTCCGACAATAATTCCACTAAGCCTTGACGCATTTGATGTTCGCGACGTGGATCATGCGGCGACAGAATTTCAAAATCTTAATTGGATTATCGAGCATTGTGGTTTGCCGCGCTTAGATGAATTTTGCTGGATTGCAACACAAGAGACGAATGTTTATGCAGGCCTGGCCGTTGCAATGCCTTTTATATTTACACGAGAGCGCTATTTTGCAGAAATCATGGCCGAATTGTTGTTCTGGATTGGTGAAGACAAAATTCTCTTCGGCTCTGATTACGCAATATGGACACCTCAGTGGTTGGTTGAGAAGTTTTGGGATTTCGAAATACCTGAAGACATAGCCGCTGAACGTGGCGTGCAATTAACCGCTGAGAACAAAGAGAAAATTCTCGGGCTTAATGCTGCAAAACTTTATGATATCGACGTTACCGCTAAGTTAAAGCAGCTACAGAACTCACCTATACAGCTGGCTGCTGCAGGGTAGGCAGCGTGATGAAGCTGGATAGCTCGATGAGATCAATAGATTTGCAGAGATCTGAACTGGAAGCAGAAGTTCTGGAACGCTTGGACAATGTGATAGACCCAGAGCTCGACGAGCCTGTTACCACAATGGGTTTCATTGAAGCTGTAAAGGTGGGGTGTGATGAACAGTTGGTGGAAGTTGAATTTCGACTTCCTACCTACTGGTGTTCTCCTAACTTTGCCTTTCTCATGGCATTTGATATGCGAATTGAAATCGAGAAACTGGACTGGGTTGGTGGTGTGAAAATTACACTCAATGATCATTGCTTTGGTGATCGAATCAATGACGGTGTAAACGGAAATCGTGATTTCAGTGATGTGTTTGCAGAGTATTGTAATGGTGAAGATTTAACTGCGTTGCGCAATCAGTTTCAGGAGAAGGCATTCATCCGTCGTCAGGAATCTGTTCTTTTGGCACTCAAGAAACAGGGGCTGTCAGATCTGGATATTGTTGAAATGACGATGGAAACATTCGATTCCATCGATTTCGACGATGAAGAGGCCAAGAAACAGAAACCACGCTACCGATCCATTTTAATGTCGCGGGGACTAGCGAATACAAAGTTTGATTCTGCTTTTGTTACCTGGACGGGTAAGGGGTTAACTGCGACCGGTTTACAAGCCTATCTCTCCCATAGCCGGGGAGTTCGAATAAATATGGAATTTAATGGTGCGCTTTGTCGAGGGCTAAAAGACGCTCGTTACAAGGAACTGGTCATCGAGAAATCTGACTCGGTGCCTATCAAATTTATTCGAAATGTCGCAACGCCATCCGCTGTTACCGGAGGCAAATAGAAGAACAGAAATAACCAAACATTGACAGACCAATTGAATTTGCAACTATTAAAGGATGGTTTGACGTTATGGCAAAGCTACTTGTTCACGGAAATGTTGCTAGACACGCGCTAGCAAAAGGCGTTGCTCAGCTAGCGGCGGCGGTCGAACCGACGCTCGGTCCCAAAGGGCTCAACGCAATGGTCGATCGCCCTATTGGTACCCCTGTAATAACCCGGGATGGGGTATCAATCGCGGCCGAAATCGAATTAACCGACAGGTTTGAAAATATGGGCGCGCAGGTTGTAAGAGAAGTGTCCATGCAAACCAATGAAGTTGCCGGAGATGGCACTACCACGGCGATAGTGCTTGCCAATGCTCTTATTCAAAAAGGGGTGGGTAAAACAGACGGCAATTTAAAACCCGTTGACCTGTGTAAGGGTATTACTCTCGCTGTTGATGAAATATTACTTAACTTGGAAAAATCTGCGCGTTCCTGTAAAGACAACCCGGACTACCTAGCGGCAGTTGCCAAAGTTGCAGCTACCGACCCCGAACTGGGTTCTCTGGTTGCTGAGGCTTATGAACGTGTCGGTAGTGAGGGAGTCATAAACACTGACTTTTCTGTGACTGTTGAAACAACGCTTGATGTCGTTGAGGGCATGTCTTTTGAGCGCGGTTACCTGTCGCACCACATGGTTACAGATGAAGAGAAAATGGAGGCGGCGTTGGAAAATCCGCTAATCCTAATGACAGACCATAAGATTCTCAGCCCTGATGTTCTGGTGAATGTACGAAAGATCGCTAAGAAAGAAGGCCGGCCATTGTTGATCATTGCTGAGGAGATTGCGCCGACAGTCGTTGTCTCTTTAATGGATGACGACGGCATTGGAAAATACTTAATTGTCCATCCTCCAGAATACGGGCATTGGCGAACAGCGATGATGGATGATCTGGCTATATTGACCGGTGGAGAAGTTGTGGCCCGAGACCTGGGGCGTAAAATTGAAGACGTCTCACTCAAACAATTGGGAGGAGCTGACAGAGTAGTGGCCAGTTCTTCCTTCACCAGCGTTATTCGCGGTAACGGTGATAGCGCGGCAATCAAGGCAAGACGCGATCAGGTACAGCGACAACTTGATGTAGCACCGCCGAATATAGAGCAGGATAAATTACGCGAACGTTTATCAAAGTTGTCTGGTGGCGTAGCCGTCATTAAAGTCGGGGGTGTCACTCCGGTGGAACAGAAACGCAAAATCCAGCTAATTGAGGACTCGCTTTGCGCTGTTCAAGCTGCAGCCGAAGACGGTGTTGTCGCTGGGGGCGGCACGGCGTTAGCTCAGATAAGCGGCTGCCTCGACAAGGTCATGTTTGCCAATGCCGGCGATGTGCGTACAGGTGTTGAATTGGTGCGTTCGATTTTAACTAAACCGATAGAACGAATAGCGTACAACGCAGGTGCTGAACCTAAAGCTGTGATTGCAGCAGTCTCTGCTGCTTCTCCAGGGCAGGGATATGACGCATCTGATGGTGAATATCGAGACATGTTTGAAACGGGTGTTATCGACCCCGTTAGAGTGACCGCAAGTGCGCTGGTCAACGCAGCATCCGTTGCAAGCCTGATTTTGACCACGGAAACGCTGATTGCAGATCTCGATGAAGGCGAAGCCGACCCTACTGAAGGTCCTGCATTGGGCGGCGGAGCGGAACTGCTTGGTCGATCATGAACTTGAACTGCGATTTTATTGAATCGCCAATCTAAAAATAAGGACGTCAAAATGAAATCCGCAAGATTGTACGAATATGATCCGGCAATGAACGTTCAACTGAAGATCGAAGATGTAGCCTCACCAACGATCAATTCACCGGACGACGTCGTGGTGAAAGTGGGTGCTGCAGGATTGTGTCGCACAGATCTTCACATTATTGAAGGCGTCTGGAAAGACCTCATGGATGCCGAAGGGAGCCTCCTGCCGTATATCATGGGCCACGAAAATGCTGGATGGGTCGAGGATGTTGGCAGCAATGTTAAGTCCGTAAAAACGGGTGATGCAGTCATCTGTCATCCTCATCGTAGTTGTGGAATATGCCTGAACTGCCGTTATGGACACGATATGTATTGTGAGCAAGGTCTGTTTCCCGGCCTCGGTCTGGATGGCGGATTTGCCGAATACTTTATTACGAACGAAAGCTCTTTAATCAAATTAAACACCAATATCACACCACTGGATGTGGCGCCAATGGCCGATGCCGGCATCACAGCTTACCGAGCCGCCAAGCGCGCCGCTGGATTGGTGCATCCAGGTGCTTATGTGACTGTGCTAGGGGTTGGTGGGCTTGGTCATATTGCCATTCAATGTTTGAAGCACCTCTGTGGAGCCCGGGTGATTGCTGTTGATCGCGAACTCGGCGCGCAAACATTGGCAAAGGAACTTGGCGCTGACATAGTGCTGGATGGTGGACCAGATTTAATTGAACAAGTGAAGGACGTCACCGGTGGTGGTAGCCATGTCGTTATTGACTTTGTCGGTGAACTTGGTGTGGAAAACATTTGCTGGAAGCTCTTACGTCAAGGAGGTGAGCTTATTGTTGTTGGTTATGGTGGCACTATTGAGATACCGACATTAGAGTTTGTCGTCAACGAGATCAAGATAGGTGGGAGTCTTGTTGGCGACTATATCGAATTAGTAGAATTGATGGAACTCAATGCCGATGGCTTGGTGAAAATGCACTACACCGAATATTCATTGGATAACATTAATCAGGCTATTGATGATTTTAAAAACCGTCGATTTGTTGGTCGAGGAGTAATAGTTCCCTAACTGAATTTCGCGAAGTTTCTGTTATAGATATGTCAACTATGTCAGTTATCGCGCAAATTTATCTGCTTTGAATATTGACAAAGGAGCTATTAATGGTGAAGAAAACAGTGAGTGATAATGGGAGCGCCGAAGCCTGTTATCGATTGATATATCATAGCAAAAGTTTGTTGCCGGAAAGAAATTCTGGCGGTGAAGCCGAGCTGGCCTCAATATTAGCTGGTGCGCGTAAATACAATGTGAGTCAGGGTATTACTGGTGCATTGGTTTTGTACGAATACAGAAACTTGTTTGCACAGGTACTGGAGGGGCCGGAAACTGCCATTATTTCTCTGTTTGACAAAATAAAGAATGACTCCCGGCATAAGAATGTTAAAACAGTTGAATCTGAAATGGTACCGGCACGAGAATTCAAACATTGGGCTATGACTTTGGTTGTGGAACACGGTGAGGAAGATATACCTCTAATGGCTTCTATGGGTGGTTTATCCGAGGCGGCGCCGTGGCGAGTGACAGAAGGGCAGGAAGTATTGTTAACTCAACTACGCGATTTAACTCGTAGTTACGGTCGGTCATACTAGCGTCAAACGACTTTTTCAATGCAAGGCCCGCTAAGAATCTTTTTATTTACTACTATTTGAATGAGGCGCTTTGTGGATTGGTGCTATTTAGAATTTAAAGGTGGTAAATTTGAATACGATCTTCGTGCAATGTACGAGATTGGTAAATGGCCCGGGCGATTCATCGATTATGTCAGAGAGAATGTTGGTATGCCCTCCGAAGATGGGTTTGGTGTTTTCTCCAGGGAAGAAGATCTGGGCGCGAATCGGGTACACCGACTTTATTTCACACCACAAGCAGCAGCATGGGGCGCTGAGTTCGGTGCGCAGCCCTGCGATAAACCGGCGCTGTCAAAAAACCTGTTGCTAACAACGGGAACCCAGAGTGCGTGGCGTATGCACTATCCGGAAAGATAAACGAAGAAGACTGAACTACAAGTCTTTTGCTAACTAAATCTCGACATCGTCAATCGCTAAATTAGCGCACTTGACTACTTTCCTGTCTGGAGGAATGTTTTCGTGAGTCGGATCGTTGCTGCATAGCGTAAATTCATTTCGATACTTTTCAGCAACTTGCATACGGGTGCGCAAACACGTGAGGCTGTTTCTGACTAGAAAGGTTGCACTGCCTTTTTTACGGAATTTTAAATCTCCGTCTTCGCATTGAACATGAAACCCGTAGGGCAATGCCCGTATGTTCTGAAGCTCAGCATCAGCATCGCGCGGCTCTTGTGCTACTAGAGATTCTGCAATAACCAATAACAGTATCGATGTACTCATTCGCGAAGACCATTGGTATGATCTAAGCGGATGCGTTTGAGATGATGTTAGCGCCAAGATTGAATCATTCTATTTTTGCTTTGATTGAGTTTCACAAGTCAAGACTATGTTCATTTTTTTATTCCTAACCGGACTTGATCTCTGAGCCAATATGTCTCATGGGACCGCGTCAGCAATGCTTTTGGCGGATATGGGTTGAATGTTCTTTGTATGAGGCAGATAATCAAAACAGCAATTTCGCATTCGATTAGATGCAAGCGAATGCAAGTTACCAAACTTTAAGAACACACAACAAAATAGATCACGCACGAAAATATCATTCAACAAAGGATCATTGCAAATGAATGAAGATTTAATGCCTTACGACCCCACAGTCGACTACACTGGTGAGCCTGCGATCAAGGAGATCACACCAGACGGTTCAAAGCATATTCCTCCCTGGAAACCATTGAATTTAACACGCCGCCGATTCCTGCAAGGCGTAGTGTGTTCTGGCATCGCAGTATCCAGTACCGCAATTCTTTTTACCTCCGGAACCCGTCCGGCGCGAGCCGATGCGCGTGCTGTTGAACGGTTGATAACGCTGAATGTCAATGGACGTAAACGAAATGTCGATGTTGCGCCGAATGAGACGCTTGCACATACCTTGCGTTACGGACTCAACCTAATCGGGACCAAAGTCGGTTGCAATCGCGCTGAGTGTGGAGCTTGTGCTGTTATGGCTGACGGCGTATCGATTTATTCGTGCTCCACGTTAACGCACCGAATAAAAAATAAATCAATCACCACCATTGAAGGCATCGCTGATAGCGACGGTACGCTGCATCCAGTGCAACAGGCCTTTATCGATGAGCTTGGTCCGCAGTGCGGATTCTGTACACCAGGCCAGGTGGTTACGGCCGTGTCTTTTTTAAAGGAAAATCCAAACCCGACAGTTGATGAGGCTAGAATGGCCATGTCAGGGAACTTGTGCCGTTGCGGCGCCTACGATCATTACCTCAAGGGTGTGATGAAAGCATCGGAGAAGGTGTAACTATGGCTTACAAACTAATAGGTAAAGATTTCACACCGCCAGATCTTGTCGCAAAGGTAACCGGCTCGGCCAAATACGCTGGAGATTTTCGGGCCGATGGCATGGCATCCATAAAAGTTCTCGGTTCGCCAATGCCACACGCGAAGGTCAAATCCATCGATTTAAGCAAAGCAGAAGCAATGCCGGGTGTACTCGCAACACTGGTACCTGAGGATGTAAAGCAACCGGGTCCTGCTGGCATGGCAATTCTTTCCAGCGAGCCTGCCTACGTCGGCCAACCTATAGTCGCAATCGCTGCTGAAAATGAACAGCTTGCAGCAGATGCATTGGCAGCAATCGAAGTTGAACTGGAGCCTCTGCCGTTTTGTATTGATCCATTGGAGAGTTTAAAGCCCGACGGTCCTAACGCGTTGACTGGTGGCAACGTTGTTGGTCGCGATGTGGAGTTTCAAGAGGTGAAATGGAGCGGAAAGGACTTTGCACTCGCAGGTGAAGATGGTCTACCACAAGGCAAGGTGCCGGTCGAGTGGGCGTTTGGCGATGTTGATGCCGCATTTGATGCAGCCGCCGTGGTAGTAGAAGAGACCTTCGTGCATTCATCCAATGCACACCATGCAATGGAACCTCGTTCTGCGGCAGCGTATTGGGAAAACGGAAAATGTCATGTCTGGGGCTCAACTCAATCCACTGCTTTCGCCCAACCCGGGCTTGCAAAAATGATTGGCATTTCGCCTGCCGAACTGGTGTTTGTTGCCGAATATTGTGGTGGTGGGTTTGGTGGTAAGGCAAGCGCCTATCCGTTAATGGTGCTACCCGCATTGATGTCCAAAAAGATGGGAGGGCGTCCGGCCATGCTACGTGTCTCCAGGGCAGAGGAGTACTACAACGGGTATGCCCGTGCTGGCTTTCAAGGCTGGGGCAAGCTTGGTTTCAACAAAGAGGGGCGGCTGACAGCGGCGGATGTATTTGTTGTTCAGGATTTGGGTACGACAACAGGTTTCTGGGATTTCAACAATGTCGGTGCCGCAATATCAATTGTTTTTCAGCCTGAGAGCATGCGCTTCAGAGCAATACCTGTGTTAACCAATACCGTTCCCAAAGGTGCGCAGCGTGGGCCTGGGGAGAACCAGGCAGCCAACATGCTTGAGCCACTATTTGACAAGGCTGCGCGTGAACTTGGGATAGATCGCGTGGCTATTCGGTCTATCAATGCGCCGGGAGAAGGCGGCAAAGACGCTAAGTATGGTGCAAAGCAGGGTCCGGTAACCAGTGCATACCTGAAAGAGGCGTTAGCGAACGGTGCAGAGCAATTTAACTGGAGTGAGCGTTCCAAAGCATCAGGCCAGCGAAACGGCTCGAAAGTGCGCGGCTATGGTGTTGCATCTGCCTATCATTCTGCAGGTGCAGCAGGCTTTGATGGTCTGGTGCGTCTATCACCGGATGGCAAATTGCATATCCATACCGGCGTTGGAAATCTGGGAACGTTTTCTTATGCTTCAACTTCGCGAGTGGCTGCAGAAGTTCTCGGTATGGCGTGGGAGAACTGCATCATTGAACGTGGTGGCACAACTAAAAATCTGCCATGGAACTTCGGCCAGTTTGGTTCGAATACCTCGTTTACCATGTCAAGAACAAATTTCGCTGCGGCAACCGATGCTAAAAACAAATTGCTTGAGATAGCCGCTATGGAACTCGGTGGTGCGGCAGATGACTACAAACTCGAAAACGAGATGGTTGTCGCCACAGCGGATGCTGGAAAATCCATGTCCTTTGCTGATTGTGCAAAAAAGGCCATCGACCTAGGCGGCAAATTTTCAGGTATGGAAGCACCAGAGGACATTAACCCGATGACGGCGGCATCGGTTGCGGGTCTTGCCGGTAGCGGACTGATCGGCGTGTCAAAAGACAATATGCCAAAAACCGCAACTGTGCCGGCATTGGCAGCAGGTTTTATAGAAATCGATCTCGATCTTGAAACGGGTAAATACGAGATTCTTGATTATCTGGGCGTTGCCGATTGCGGTGTTGTTATGCATCCACAAGGTCTTGCAGCCCAGATTCGCTCTGGGGCTATCATGGGTTTTGGATTGGCAACAACGGAGCGCCATATATACGACCCTGAATACGGCAGGCCGAATGCCATTGGTTTGTATCAGGCTAAGCCGAAAACCTATCTTGATGTTCCTGCAGCGTTGCAATGGGCGGCAGTAGATTTACCAGACGAGCAGTCACCACTTGGGTCAAAAGGAATCGGTGAGCCAGTTGAGGGTTGCGCCTCGGCAGCATTGTTATGCGCGATATCAGATGCACTAGGTGGACACATGTTCAATCGAACACCTGTTGTGACAGATATGATTATCAATGCAGCCGCAGGCTTACCACAGTCTCATAAGCCGTTGCAAACCAACTGCCAGTAAGAAGGAGTAAACCATGACAGACATGATGCATAATTTTGAGCTCTTTCAACCCGGCAGTCTGGCAGATGCACAGGCGCTGGTGAAGAAACACGGCGACAATGCCTGGCTTCTGGCTGGCGGGAAAGACAGCCTCGATTGGTTTAAAGATCGAGTAAAACAACCTGCGGCGGTTATCGATATTTCTGGCTTGGCTGAGCTTAATGGCGGAATAAGGGACGACGATGGCGGTGTCTATATTTCAGCGATGACAACGCTTACCGAGATTACCAAGAGTGAATTGATAAAAGAACGCTTTCCGATGCTTGCTGATGCTGCTGAAAGAGTGGCTAGTCCGCAAATCAGAAATGTTGGCACCATTGGTGGCAATCTTTGTCAGGATACACGTTGTCATTATTATCGTGATGGTTTTCCGTGCTATCGCGCTGGTGGTGACACCTGCTTTGCTAATACGCCCACAGCGATGAATCGTGAACACGCGTTGTTTGAAGCGAAGCGGTGTGTTGCGGTTACACCATCTGACACAGCACCAGCATGCGTTGCGCTAGATGCAGAAATGTTGGTACAGCGCGGCGAGAATCAAATAGTTGTGCCTGCTGAAGAATTTTTTATCGGCCCAGAAATTGATATAGAACGCATGACAGTACTGGAGCCGGGCGACATTCTACTTGGCATACGCATTCCGGCTACTTGGGCTGAAAGTCATCAGTATTTTGAGAAAGTGGCTGATCGAAACACATGGGACTTTGCACTGGTCAGTGTTGCGATGGCGGCAATAAAAGAGGGCGACAGCGTTTCTGATATACGCATGGTTTGTGGCGCTGTACAGTGTACTCCGCGACGCATGTCAAATGTTGAAGATCTG
Source organism: uncultured Granulosicoccaceae bacterium (assembly GCA_938045275.1). Classification (GTDB taxonomy): domain Bacteria; phylum Pseudomonadota; class Gammaproteobacteria; order Granulosicoccales; family Granulosicoccaceae; genus Granulosicoccus. Next base: position 38,638 of record CALIMV010000187.1, on the reverse strand, counting down.
CTGAAGGGTGAAGTGCCCAACGAAGAAATGGAAACTTTGGCGAGTCGTGTAGCCAGTTCTGGTGCCAAAGCATTGAACTACAATCATTTTAAGCAGCCGCTAATGGCTAACTTGGCAAAACGTGCTGTTCGGTCCTTGTCGGCTTGACAGCTCTGTACAATTGAGTAATCGTGTTGATTAGCGTATAAACAATAAATATAAATAAAAATCATAGATCTTTGGAATTGCTGCGTGTAAAAAATATCTGGGGTCAGAACATGTTGGTGTGAGTATCCTGGAATTTGCTTTAGGTACCAGTGGCTGCAGCAATTCTATTCATTGTTATGCATCATCCTCTGCGTCGCGAACAACGCACGAAACAATAATTATTTTTCTGCGTAATATCGCAATGACAATCTCATTCCCAATCTTGGCAACGGCAGTTTATGGACAATTCTTCTGTCGCAGACAGGGTGCGCCACAAATGGCCTGGTAGTCTGTCTCACTGGGTTATGGCTGACGCAAAAAACCTTTGTTTCTACAGCATGATATTCAAACGGAGTACAAACATGAGTACAAATGAGCAAGTCGCGGCGAACTTTCGCGAAGCCATTGATACAATAGAAGAGGCCTACGAATTCATGCTGGCGTTTGCAGCGCAAGGTAAGCAAGTCGAACAGGAAACCGAAGGTGCTTCCCAGATTCGTGGGTTTTTGGAGCGTTTCCGAAAGGCATTAAATACAGTTTCTGCCCACACTGAAGAACTGCTTCCTATGGCTGGCGCAACCGCTGCATTTTCGAAGCATTTTATACGCGATACCGATATCATGAAAAGTGTTCTGGATATTCTAACTGCCCAGACCAACATTACATCTGACATGATTGATAATACGAATGGCATGATTACCGTGCGCTCGTTTCTTACGGATGTGTTTTTTATTGATCAAGTTTTACTGCCCGTACGGGCGGCAGAGTAGAGTGATTAAAACCAGATAGTTTGTCTCGACTTATCACAAGCCACCGCACATCAAGCGTTAAGCGAATCTTCTCACGGCTGCGGACGGGGCCAATTCTGAGTATAGGGATAAATCGTCCACTCACCGAATACACCACCTTTAGTAAATGGTGCTTCGGCTAACCACGATTGAGCAGCAGCAAGATCATCGAAGTCAATGATCAGTAAGCTTCCGATCATTGTTTGTCCGTCCTCACCAAGCAGCGGTCCACCAACAATCATTCGGTCTTCAACTGTTCCAAGGTGCTCATATTGCTTCGGTCGAAGGGCAAGTCGTTGCTCTGTAGTGCCTGGTTTATCTAATATATGAAATACAAACAACACAATAGACTCCTAAGTTTAATTATGGTGCGAAGATGTAATAACTTGGATAAATAATGTTTGCGAAAACGTCAGTCACGCATTATTGATGGAAGCCAGGTGGCAATTTCCGGAACGGCAATGGCTATTAACAGGAAAATTACAATGCCAATAAAGAAAGGTAGATTGGCACGTAGCACTCTAATTTGATCGACATCAGCAATGCGCCCGGCAATAAACAATGCGATCGCCATTGGCGGTGTGACTTGCCCGATAACAACAGATATGACCATTAAAACGCCAAAATGCACCAGATCAATATCGTAGATCAACAGAGTAGGCAGAATGATTGGCATGAGAACAGGTATCAGCGGGTCGAGAACCATACCAGCGATGATAGCCAGTATAACCATGGCGAGTATTCGTAAATATTGGCTGTCGCCAACAGCAATGAAGTCGATTATCACAACTAACGCTTCGGGAACGTGTGCGTTAGTAAGCCCTGCACCCAATGCAAATGAGAGGCTGACAATAACCAGCAGTTCGCCGGTAAGTTGCACCGAATTGGCTAGCACCCGATAACAATCACGCAAGCCGATACGACGATAAACCACAGTCGCGAGTAGACCTGCATAAATGACTGCGAATGCACCGGCTTCTGTGGGTGTGAATGCACCTACCACTAAACCACCAATGATGATTATTGGTAAACCAAATGACAGTAAGGCGCGACGCGCAGTGCGCCTAACCTCGTGCATTGAGAATCCGGCGAATGCCTGCCAGCCGCGCCGCTTGGCAAGAAACGCAATTATTAACATTTGACTCAAGCCAAGTAGAATGCCGGGTATAAGGCCTGCGAGAAACAGTGCACCAAGTGAAGTCCCGGTCACTGCCGAATACAAAATCATCGGTGAGCTAGGTGGAACCAGTGGACCAATTCCCGATGATGAAGCCGTGACAGCTGCTGCAAAATCAGCGGGGTATCCGTTTTTTTTCATCGCTGGAATAACGATGGAGCCGGTTCCGGCCAAATCGGCGGTTGATGATCCGATCATTCCACCAAAAAACATACTGGTAACAACATTAACGTGTGCCAAACCACCCCGTAGCCAGCCAACGATGGCGCGAGCAAATTCAAACAGCCTTGATGAAATACCTCCGGCATTCATTAATCCACCAGCAAGCACAAACAGCGGTAGGGCGACTAATACAAATCGACTCATGCCAGACATCATGCTTTGCGGTAGTGTTAGCGCCCAGGCACCGGATAAATAGAAATTGACGACGACCGCTATGCCTATGGAGACCAGCATAGGTACACGCAGTATCAACAACAGACAAAGTAACAATACGGCAAACAGAGCTCCGAGCATGTTTCATTTACCTCTAAAGTTAAGCTGGCTGTCTCGCTTAATCGATCGGTTTTTTATGACGTAAAGAAGCACTTACCAACAATGCCAAAAACGCAGCCGCGCCGGCAAAACCACCGATCACCAGAGCGCCGGTTGACCAGCCTGTGGCGATGTTGAGATAGGGACTGGTATCGGAACCAAATAATTGCACGAACTGGATTGAGATAACACCCAGAAAACCCAACATGGCAATACATAAAATATAACCTGTGATAAGCACAGGTTTTTGCAGAAATTTTGGCAGTTTTTCGAAGAAAAAATCGATGCGGATCATTGTGCCGCGCCGTATCGCCAAAAAAGTGCCTGTCATCGCCAGCCATGGTATGAGTAACAAAACCAGCTCCTCTGCCCACAGAAGGTGCGCATTGAATAGGTAACGGCCTACGGAATTGACGAATATGGTGAGTACAATGGTCAACATTGTTAGCACACCAATGGCCTCAACCACGCGATTTATCCAGCGATTAACGGGATCAATATCTGCATCCGGGTCGGCCAGTTCCATCTGCCGACCAACTTCATCTATTCGCGCACCAATATCGTCAGCATCGGAGGTGCCTTGATTTGCATTGATTTCTTTGCTCATATTAATTCAGTAAACCCTGACCGGTCTGATTGCTAAAACATCGCGGTCAGGGTTTTTATCAGCAATAGATTACTGAACAGCTTTCATCACCATCGCAGTAAATTCTTCACCTGCGATTTCACCGATCTCTGCGGCGATTGGGGCAGCAGCATCTTTGAATGCCGCCACATCGATTTCATTAAACTCAACCTTGCCTTTGCCGAGTTCTTTGATCTCAGCAACAAGATTATTGTCATTGTCGGTGCCGTATTGACGGCTCGACACTACCGCCGCCGCTGCTGCTTTGTCGATAGATGCCCGTTGATCATCGGTGAGGGAATTGTAGCGTTTCAGGTTCATCACAAAGGTGATTGGTGTGTACACATGGTTAGACATTGAGATGTACTTTTGAACTTCATGCCAGGACCATTTTCGAATGTTACCCAATGGATTTTCCTGACCATCCACTACACCTTGTTGCAATGCAAGGTACACTTCTCCAATATTCATTTTTATTGGAGACGCTCCGAGCATTTCAAATGATAGTATTCGAGTTTTACTACCGGGAGTTCGCAACTTAAGCCCCTTTAAGTCTTCCGGTACTACCACTGGGCGAACATTGTTAGATATATTACGGAATCCGATTTCGCCAAACCCCAATACTTTCAAGCCCGCTGATTCTTGCAATGATGCGTCAAGTTCGCGTCCGATTTCGCCATCGAACACCGCAGCAACCGCGTCACGATCTTTGAACAAAAACGGAATGTCAAAAACAGCCCATTTTGAGTCTAGTTGTACTGCATCGGAGCCAATCGGAATCACGTCAAGCTGACCGGTACGCACTTGTTGCATGTGTACAATTTCATCGCCCAGCGTGCCGCTGTCAAAATACTCGATAGCGACATCGTCACCCATCTCTTTCTTTAACTCATCCCTAAACGCTCCGAGCATCTGCTGAGTTGAAGCACCCGGTGTGCTTTCCACAGACATCCGCAGTTTCAAGACCTCAGCGTTTGCTGTTGCCGTAGTGAATACGCCTATCACTAGTAGGGCACCTAGGGTTTTGCAATAGTGGTTAATCCTTTTCATTTTGATCTCCTATTCAATAACTGGTACGACCTATAATCAGGAAGACCTATCAAACTAATTGATAAAAGTAGATAATGCAGATTGATCGGCGCTTTTCAGACCGGCTGGTTACTGCCGTACAAAAAGGCGCATATGTTCGACTATATCTCCATAATCATCATGTGAGCAAGCAAAATGAGCCTAATGGATAGAATCGGGATAGACCTTCAAGCCAAAATGTCACTGGAGAGTGCGGTAGAGTGGGCTATTGATAATGGCATTAGCTATGTACAGGCGGAGCTCGATGTAGCGCCGAATAATATGGACAGGTTTGATCAGACGGCTTGTGACACCATCAGAACCAGGTGCGAGGCGCATGGGATTCATCTGGGTCTGCACACCTTATCAGGAGTCAATACCGCTGAAATATCACCGTTTGTATCAGAAGCTGTAGATAAGTATTTACAAACCTATTCCGATCTTGCGGTTCAGCTAAACGCTGAATGGGTAGTGGTACATGGTGGGTATCACTTTGGTGACCGGGAGCGGCGGATGCACGCCAGTCTGGAGCGGTTGAAACGCACGGTTGCCTACGCAGAGAAAGTCGGTATAAAGCTGCTACTTGAAAATTTAAATCGCGAGCCTGAACTTGCCGAAGTGCAGTATTTGCCCCACACCGTGGAAGAGTGTCTGTACTATTTTGATCAAATAGATTCTCCTCATCTGGGCTGGTCCTACACTATCAACCACGCTACGCTGGAACCCGAAGGTATCGACGGTTTTATCGAAAGGCTGCCAATTGATCGTTGTGGTGAAGTTCGGTTGGCTGACAATCATGGCAAGTATGAAGCGCACCTGTTTCCAGGTGAAGGCATTATTGATTTTGCTAACACATTCGATCTACTCGAAAAAGCCGGATTTAAAAATCATTATATGTGCAATTTTGGCAGCCCTGATGAAATGTTGCGCGGGCGCAAAGTGATAGGGGAGCTGGTTAATTGTCATGAATAAGCTGAAAGTACATCTGACTGGTGCTCCCGCCATAAAATGAATACCCGACTGGAGATTGGATTAGCGCCGGCATAGTGTTCAACGGGTGGTACAGCGAGGCGCCCCTCTATTCCGATTGGATACTCCGCTGACTTGTCGTCTAAGCATTACTTTACCCTGGTGTTGCATAAAATTGCAGCCCAGAATCGCTTCGCTGCCTCTATAGCAGCATCTAAGGCGCTGTACTCGTATTTCCTGGGTCTCACCTAGAGTGACTAGGCTCAACCCAGTAAATACTCCGTGCAACGCCTTATATACTGCTCTATATGCTTCTGCACTTGAAATTTTATGCAACGCCAGGGTTTATGTACCAGCAATATAGCGTTGTAATAACAAGGTCAGAAAAAACGCAGCTATAGCAAACAGTGCCAACGGTAAACCGGCTACTGTTGCGATCAGTACAGCATCTACTAGTGATATACCGGCAATCATCGTAACGACTGCGCGAGGAATATCACCAGCACCACGTCGCCGAACCTTGTGCACTGCCCACAATACGCAAGCAACTAGCAATAACAGCGGTAACCACACTGCGACATTTTTTTGCAGATTAAATATTCCGTAAAAAATCGGCACCACCAGAAAAACCAGCGGCCAGAGATTTTTCACCTCACCAAGGCTTTCCTGCTTCGCTGTATAGGTCAAACCGATAAGAAAACACAGAATGCACAAAGCTCCCACGTACACAGTGGCTGGCGGTGAGTGCATGAAAGCATACGCGACGGATATATAAACAAATACGCGACATAGACCCATGATAAATGGGCTGATCGGGTTGTTTTTATGCCAAGCGTTGTAGAGAACAATTGATGCTACAAGTAATACGCTTGCAATCAGGGAGAACAACAGGCTACCTTGCGTAGTCATCGCCGTGATCACGCAGAGCAACACGGCGACTGCCAACATCGAATACCCAGCGGTAAAAACACTAGAGGCAGTAACCAGGCCCGAGGGAATAGGGCGCTCTGGCCGTTCTTCAGCGTCGATTTCGTGATCAAAAGCATCATTTAAAAACATACCACCAACATAAGCAAGCGACATAGCCAGAAGCAAAAGCGCAATGGACCATGGTATCGGCTGAAGCCCTGCAAGCACAGCGCCTGCGAGCGTGTTGCTCCATACCGTTGGCAGATTCGATACACGGCCTAGTTTTAAAACGGTGCTGAAATTCATGACAGCTCGTGCACTACCCATTCCAGCTCACGGGTAATTGCTTCTTCCACGCTGATGTTACGTAGCTCAGGTGGTAGTACATTCCAGGTATAAGTTTCCACCTCAAGGTGTTCGCTGATCGGTTTGACTTTATGTCGGGCAAGGGCTTCACTGATAAAGAACTGGGTGGAGGAAAAGTTACCCAGATCTTTATGAAATATTGGGACATGAAAATGCACACGCCATTCTCGACTGGCACCATCTTCCTCCAGGGTTTCCAGTGCATCGGGTAAGTCCTTATAGCGATTGATCACACCGTCCTTTTTTTCTATTACTTGATGCAGATATACCTTGTCTATATAGGGTTCAAGTACACGCGCGCTGTCTTTGTTCACCTCCGGTAATAAGAGACCGGCACTGATCTGTAGCTTTCCTATTTCAATTTCAGCTTTGTCCAATGCATCAATACAAGTGTTGCAGTCTTCGAATTCCACCGCAGCATGGCACAAATCGAGACACAAGGTTAAATGCTTGTGCAGCAGTTGTTCTGCGTCAGTTGCAGACGTTGAAAGTTCATTGCCTAATTGCTTCACAGCTGCCTGTGAATATAAGTGATTGTGAAAGAAGTCGATCGACTCGTCGACGGTTTCAAGAAAACAGCACGGTTCCGGTTCAATTGCCAGAATGATGGATTTTCCGGTTTTACGTTCCAGGCGTACAAGATGTGCAACATGCTGGACAAAATACTTCGCCATAATCGTCACATCATCTGTCTTTTCAACAGATGTTTTAAATGCACCAGGTACGGTACTGATGCTGCCAACTTGTCCATCAGGTAAGAACTCGCTAAACACATCGGCGAGCTGATTGCTGTAGCGCAAGCGCTCAGTATCCTTCCAGTCGGGTAAATACACATCTTCTTTAACACGCGTTCCGTGGAACGGCCCGTAAGGAAATCCGTTGATGGTAAATACATAGCTGTTTGATTCGGCGAGAAAAGCTTTGAATTCAGCTAATACTTCGGGCGAAGCCAGGTCATTTACTGCGGCTGCGGACAATCGTAAGCCAAGGCCAAAATCGCCATCGGGATGTAGCGCCTGGCGAATCTCTGGAATATAGCGGGTTAAGTTGGCCCGAACATCTTGCCAACTTTCGCCAGGGTGTATGTTGGAGCAATAGCACAGATGCCCGATAGTGCCGATAGTTTCTTTTAAATGCATTTGCAGCGCAGGAGATTGATTTTAAACAACGTAGTTAAACATGGATGCGATTGCGTTGAAACTGTTTAACTGGGTATCATCACAGAATGAAACAAACTCTTGTCATTCTCGTTGTTGGTTTAAGTCCGGCTTTGGTTGGTGAGCACACGCCGCATCTGGCAAAACTTGCCAAGCGCGGCGGCATGCGGCCGCTTAAGGCAATTACACCGGCCGTTACCTGCTCTGCACAATCGACCCTGCTCACCGGTCTGTTACCAAGTGAGCACGGCATTGTGGCCAACGGTTGGTATTTCCGCGATCTGTCTGAGGTATGGTTGTGGCGACAATCAAATCGACTGGTTGCAGGGGAGAAGATCTGGGAGGCCGGCCGTGCTCGCGACCCCGAGTTTACCTGCGCTAAGATGTTCTGGTGGTACAACATGTACTCGAGTGCCGATTGGAGTGCCACGCCAAGGCCGATGTATCCGGCAGACGGTCGCAAGATTCCCGACCATTACGCTTTTCCGGCCGAATTGCACGATGAACTCGATGCCAAGTTCGGTCAATTCCCGCTGTTCAAATTTTGGGGGCCAGGGGCAGACATTACCTCCAGTAAGTGGATAAGTGATGCTACTCGATACGTGATGGATACAAAAAAACCGACCCTGACGCTGTCCTATTTACCGCATCTCGATTACAACCTACAACGTCTCGGCCCTGATCTTGATCACCCGAGTGTGCAAAAAGATCTAGCCCAGGTCGACCAGCTATGTGGTGAACTGATCGCCACTGCCGATGCGCAGGGACAGGAGATTATTATCGTGTCCGAATACGGCATTACACCGGTAACCGATGCCATCCACATTAATCGCGAGTTGCGCCGTGCTGGTTTCGTTAAGGTGCGAAATGAACATGAGCGCGAACAAATCGACGCGGGAGCATCAGATGCCTTTGCGGTTTCCGATCATCAAATAGCACATATTTATGTCAATAATTCGAACCGACTTAACGAGGTGCGTGAGCTTGTCGCCTCACTTGATGGTGTAGAACATGTACTGGACGAATCGGGCAAAGCAGATTGGGGTTTGAACCACGAGCGTTCGGGGGAATTGGTTGCCATCTCGCAGGCTGATCGATGGTTTAGTTACTATTATTGGTTAGATGATGCACGAGCACCCGACTACGCGCGTACCGTCGATATACACAGAAAGCCTGGTTATGACCCTGTTGAGTTGTTTTTCGACCCTGCACTTAAATACCCAATGGCATCGGCGGGATTACGACTGGCTCGACGCAAGCTTGGTTTTAGAACATTGTTGGATGTCATCTCGTTAAAGGACACGCAACTTGTCAAGGGCTCTCATGGTCGCCCAACAGATGACCCGGCGCACGGCCCAATTGTTATAAGTTCTAACGCCAGCCTGTTGTCAGACGAACAGATTGCGGCCACAGATTTTAAGGAATTAGTGCTAAAACATGTGTTTGGCTGATTTCAATCGTATCCTTCCTGGAATTCAAAACCCAGGTGAAATGTCAGTCTGAGCAGACAGCACTCGTCAAAGTTGGAAAGCTGCTCGATAACAAACTTTCGGTCATCCCTGGCAAGTTGAAACATGGCTAAAGGTGTGTTTGGTCCCGTTTGCCAGGTTCGAAAATTTGATTGGTTATTGGTAGCGGGTATTATCTTTGTTCTGTTTATGGTTCACCGCTTTGTTGATGGTGTCCAGGTGTTCTGATAAATAAATTCTGAACCAGGCGGAAAAACGTTCTGGTGCCTCACCTATTTCAGCAATCAACTCGTTTATGGTTGCCCATCTCACTGCCGCGACTTCTTCTCGGTTGAACTGATCAGTGTTACAAGTATCAGTAAATTGTCCAAAGTAGCAATGCACCAGTTCGTTTTCATAAAGCCAGCCCACTTTTGCGGAGTAGCCGATTTGACCTAACTTCTGTAGCGGCACTGTCCAACCGAGTTCTTCTTCCAGCCTTCGATTGGCGCAATCGGCTTCAGATTCTTGCCAACGCGGATGGGAACACACAGAGTTGGTCCACAAACCACCTGAGTGATATTTAGTGGCAGCGCGTTGTTGTATCAGCAGTTTGTCACCTCGGAACACGAAAATCGAGATAGCAATGTGAGGTACATTGCGTTTATGTGCATCGAGTTTTTCTACTGGAAAGTTGTCCTTGCCGTGGTCGCCGATGCCGATGATTAACTCATGCAGGTTGGCGTCTTTTATTTTGGCCTTGTTTATGTCAGAAAATGATTGCACGATTTACTTGATTATCAGCTTGTCGGTACTATGACGATCAGAACTTTCCTCAACCACAGGATCACGACCTCCGCGAAGAATTGAATTGCCCTCATAAACAGTACGTTGATCGACCGGTGGTGGATTTAACCAATCGTCCTCCTTCATCTGGCCGCTCTGGCCGTAAGCGTCAAGAGCGTTTTGATAACACGCGAGTTTTACTTGGGCTTCGGGAATACCACGTTGCAATGCAAGCTTCGCTGTTTTGGCAACCCCAAGCGGTTCAGAGATTCCCCAGTCACATGCGGAATCGACCATGATGCGCTCTGCACCGTACTGGCCAAGTATATCTACCATTCGTTCATTACCCATTTTCGTGGATGGATAAATCGAAAAGGCAGCCCAAAATCCACGGTCGAGTACTTCTCGCACTGTTTCTTCGTTGTTGTGGTCGACGACAATTTTGGACGGAGCCAAGCCATGCTCTTCGCACACATCCATAGAACGTGATGTTCCGCGTTTTTTATCCCGGTGCGGGGTGTGAATCATGACTGGTAAGTCGAGCTCTTTGGCCAGCTCAAGCTGTTGTCTGAAATACTTATCTTCCAGTTCTGTTTGTTCGTCATAACCGATTTCACCAATTGCAACCACGCCTTCCTTCAGTGCAAACTGAGGCAGAATCTCCATGACAGCTTCGGCGAGTTCTTCGTTGTTGGCTTCTTTAGAGTTGAGACCGATTGTGCAGTAGTGACGAATGCCGAATTGTCCGGCGCGAAAGCGTTCAAAGCCGATTATTGAAGATAGATAGTCGATGTATGTGCCAACGTGCGTACGTGGTTGTCCAACCCAGAACGCAGGTTCGATAACCGCGACTACGCCCGACGCCGCCATCGCTTCATAGTCGTCAGTTACACGAGAAATCATGTGTGCGTGTGGGTCTATGAACATCATTCGGTGATCGACTCCCATGTGATAGCGCTTTGATTTAATTGTTCAAGTTTGTCTGCTTGCTGCGCAAGGATCGTTGCCGCACGAGGGTCGCTACTGGCTTGCAAAGCGAAAAGGCCAGCATAACATTCGTTGTCTGTTGTTGACTCTACCACCTTTTGCAGATCATCAATCATCGTACCGGTGGCAAACGGCCCGACACAGCGCCAAAGTTCAGGGGTAACAACGCGACCTGCCGCCCAACGCTCGTGCGCATAGTCGCACAGGATCTTCGCAAGTTCTTCATTGGCACGCTCATCAAGGCCTTGAATGGGCGCTAATGTGCTGTCAATAAACAAAGCTTTCAAAATCATGTGATTCCAGCGATGTTGATCAAAGTTAACCTGCGGGTAAGGATTTCGGTGTGCAATCGCTTCAAACACGGCGCGCATATTGGTTCGCAAGCCCTCTGCAATTTGTTTATCCATTCTATCTGATTCGGGAAATACCGCCGTTCCGCGATAAAGCGTCATGGATTCAGAAAGATCGGCTGTTTGACACAGGGTTTGAAATAAAGCGCCAAACGCGATTGGGTCGCGATCAGCCACTCTGCAAAGCACTGCAATGCGTGCGGCAACATCAATAGACCAGTCGGATGGATCCCATCCCGGTTTTAACGCATTGGCCTGATCAAGATTGGCTTTACTGAGTTCAAGATCGTTACGCGGTAACTTTCGTGGAATGAAACCAAGCGTGATGTGTAATTCTTTATTTGAGTTCGCAGTTTTAAGTAGTTTGAGTCGTTCATCAAACCAGACGCGCTGGTTGTGATCAAGGCGTTTGGCGAGCCATGACTCCAATAATTCGGCAACTTCAATATTTATCATTTGGGTATTCACCGACAGCTAGCGGGGTCGACGGTGTTTTAGCCAATCAATCGCATTCTCCATTAATGCTTCATCGATAGTGTGTACTTCAATTCCTTCGCCTAATGCCTTAAGTAGCGTAATGGTTAATTCGCCACCCAGATGTTCTCGAAATTCGGTGAGGCCGGTCAACAACTCAAGATGACCAGATGCTGCTTGCATCTCCAAAGCCGGATGCCACAACGTAAAACCAATGCGCTCGAGCATTAAACACACACGATTTTCAAGCCCTGAATCCAGTAAACCACAGAGCACAGAATAACGCGCATCCAGAGCAATACCGATCGCAACCGCCTCTCCGTGGCGCAGGTGATACCGGGTCAGGGTTTCCAAACGATGCGCCGACCAATGTCCATAGTCGAGTGGCCTGGCACTACCGGCCTCAAACGGATCACCACCCTGACCAATCTGTTGCATGTGCAATTTAGCGCAGCGTTCAATCATGTAGCGCATTTCGGCAGTTTTAAATTGCGCGAGGTCTACGGCATGAAGTTCAAGCCAGTCGTAGAATTTTGAATCGCGTATCAATGCTACTTTGACGGCCTCTGCCATTCCGGCTATTTTTTCGCGCTTCGGCAGGCTTTCAATAAAGTCGTAGTCGTTGAGCACAGCAAACGGTGGAGTAAAACTGCCTATGTAATTTTTTTGTCCAAAAAGATTCACGCCGTTTTTGACACCGACTCCGGAATCGTTCTGCGCCAACACGGTAGTAGGCACACGCACATGTCGAATACCACGGTGTGAGGTTGCAGCTACAAGGCCAACGGCATCAAGCAAAGCACCACCGCCAATACCGATTACAAAAGAATGGCGATCGAGGTGATTCTCGACAATAACCTTTTGCATCTGTTCTATAAAATGCAATTCTGACTTGATCGTCTCACCGCCCGGCATCGCTACAGGATTAATCACCAGCTCAAGGTGCTCTGCATGTGCTTGCATATAAGCTTCAATGTCGGTGGGCAGTTTGGGGTTGCTGTCAAGAACGCCACTGTCAACAAAAATCAACAGTCGATGGCGCTTGGCTGGCTCGAGGCGACAGAGCGTTTCTAAAAAAACCGGATTTTCAGGAGAGAACAATGTGCGAGTGAAACACACTGGAAACTCGTAGGCAACGCTGAATTTTTGCCAAGACGTACTGGTCCCCTGCATGGGTACCTCTGGCATGCTAAGTTTATTCATTTTTCGCAATAAATCCCAAACTTGTCAGCCAGGGTGCAGCAGTTAATGCCGGTGCTATACTGGCGACTGATAATAACCTGAGCCATGACTAAATAAAACCATCTTGTACGCACCACGAGGAATCAAATCCCTAAAGAATTACAATTGTTGCCGTCAGTTTCTATCCTTTCTCCAGCTGTCTTGGACACACACTTGAGCCATTATTGAGTCTTATTCGAGCCATAGTTGGGCCATAGTCGAGCAATACTTGTGTAGTACATTAATGGCATCTTATATAGGTTAGTACAGCTATTTTTCGGCGTTCGTTTGTCTTTTTTACGCTAAATGGTCGCAAAAAAACGGCTATGCTGCTGTTGGCTGTCAGTATGCGTGTTGCCATGGCCGCAAATTTATACTTCTGGCCAAAAACGCTCGGTTGGCGGACAAAAGACGTATGGTGGGCAGTTGAAATTGCCCCTACAAGGCATGGCTAAGATAATTGTTACCATCGTTAATGTCACAAATCGTGTACTACGATAAATTTACGATGTTCTAGTGAATGCACGCGCAACAAACAAGGAGAAAGTAATGAATAAGTGGATAAAAAAATTAATTGTCGTAACGCTTTTTTCAAGCGCACTCGTTGCGGTTGTCCCGGTTAGTGCTGAAACACGCATCACCTATAAATCCGCAAAATCGACGTCGTCCTATTATCAAATGGGGGTGCAGATATCAGAGGCAATGAAATCGGGCTCTGACGGTAACATTATTGTGACGGTGGAAGAGAGTCAGGGCTCTGTTCAAAATGTGATGGAAGTTAAAGCGCGCGGAGAAGATTATGTATTCACCACGCCGCCTGTTTTGGTCAATTTGGCGCAGGGTGGTAAAGCGATGTTTGAGGGTAAGGGTGACCCAAAGTTTGATGAGATCAGGGCCTTGTTTCCAATTCCTTCTCTAACAATGCACTTTGTTATGTCGGCCAATAGCGGTATTACCGACTTTGCTGGAATGGAAGGTAAAACCATTTTATTAGGTAAAGGCTCATTTGGTGCTACTGAAGGAGAAAAGTACTTAAAGCTCTTTGGCTTGGAAGGTAAAGTTACATTAGCCGAAGTTGAGTTATCCAATGCTGTGGCTGCGCTAAAAAATGGCCAGATCGATGGATTCGTAACCGCAGGTTCCTACCCGGCTCCTAACGTTATTGAAGCGGCGGCATCAACTGGCGTTAATGTAATATCTTTGAGCGACGATCAAATCCAACAGTCGAAGCGATCAAAACTGGTCATTCCAGCCGGAACCTATAAGGGCCAGGATGCCGAGATAACCACCACATCACTGCCGGTAGCGGCTTTCACAACCACTGCCATGAGTGATGATACTGCTTATGCATTAACCAAGACATTTTGGGAAGCAAAGGAGGGTATGGGAGAAGGTGCGCCATGGTGGAATGGCGTTGATGAAAACCTGATGTCCAACATCACAGGCAAGATTCATCCCGGTGCAATTCGATATTATGAAGAATCCGGCTTTTCTCTTACCGACGATCAGAAATAATCGGTTTTAGGTTAACCAGTCGATCAGCTTTGCGTTTTGTCAATTTTTGAGAAATGGGTGGAGAGCTGAAAACTGCTGCAACAACGAAGCAGTTGCAAGATAGTAATCCTGTTTCGTTGATCTGGATTGCGCTTGGAGCGCTGAGCATATTTCTGCATCTTGGGTTAATCCTATACGGCCTGGTCCCCAATCTTATTGCCAGGCCTATTCATATGGCTCTGGCATTGCCTTGGGTGTTGGTATTCGCCAGCAGCACTGGCCTATCGCGAGTAAGCGGGCTCCTGATCTGTGCTGTTGGTATTGCAGCGTGTTTATGGGTTGCGGCAAATCAGTCTGTCTTGGGTGATCAATACGGCTTTCTGGACAATCAGTTTCAGATGGTCATTGCCATTAGCCTGCTTTTAGTAGTTATCGAAACCGCGCGCCGAGCGATCGGATGGCCGTTACCGTTGGTGGCGGTTATTGCGCTAGCTTATGGTTTGTTTGGGCAATACATACCGGGTGAGTTTGGCCATTCTGGAACGCCGCTTTATAGTTTTCTAGGAACGTTGACCATTGCTGAAGGGGGAATCTGGGGTGGCATTACCGGTATATCGGTTGGTGTTGTTGCTGTATTCGTTATTTTTGGTGCCGTTCTTAACGCAGGCGAAGCAGGGCAAGGCTTTATGAATGTGGCCATTGCCACCGCTGGTCGTCTGACCGGAGGTGCTGCAAAAGTATCCGTGATCTCCTCAGCTTTGTTTGGTTCAATATCCGGATCAGCATCGGCAAATGTAGCGTCTACTGGTGCTATGACCTTACCGGCTATGGTGAAACTGGGATACCCAAAACGACTTGCAGCGGCTGTGGAGGCGGTAGCCTCATCTGGTGGACAAATTATGCCACCGCTAATGGGTGCCGGAGCATTCGTCATGGTCGAGCTTACCGGTGTGCCTTATGTGCAAGTCATGTCAGCAGCATTTCTACCGGCAGTGTTATTTTTCTTGGTAGTTTGGGTCGGTATTAATGCGTACGCACGTCACTACGAGCTATCGGGTGTTGATGATAGTGCAAAGCCTGCGATTATCGATGTGATCGTGACAGCCTGTTTTTTTCTTCTGCCGTTCGCGCTGTTGCTTTGGGGGATGTTCTCGGCAGGCTACACACCACAGTACGCAGCCTGTATTGCCATACTTACCGGCTGTCTGTTGTTGCTTATTGATGGAAAACTATCGTTTGATTGGCATCGTACAGTGGCAAGGTTTAAGTCGGTGTGCATTAACGCCGGGAAACAAATAGCTGTAATCGCATCAATCATTCTGTGCGCATCAATCGTTATAGGCGTGCTGTCAATAACCGGGCTTGGGGTTAAAATCACTTCCTTAATATTGGCAGGCTCTCAAGGGATGCTTTGGCCATCATTGTTGCTGACTGCGCTTGCCTGTTTGGTTTTAGGCATGGAAGTGCCAACGACCGCGGCTTACGTTATCTGCGTATCGGTGGCAGGGCCCGCACTTATTCAATTAGGCCTGGACCCGCTGCAAACACATTTGTTTGTATTCTGGTTTGCACTACTCTCAACGATAACCCCACCGGTTTGTGGTGCGGTATATATTGCAGCCGGCATGGTCGATGAAAATTGGCTAAAAGTTGCCTTTACTGCTATGGCTTTAGGTGTTGGTCTCTATCTCATTCCGCTTGGCATAATAGCGAACCCAATGGTAATAGCTTTGGCAGAAGAGCCGTTTTGGGCTTTGCTTACGTTTGTGAAAATCGCTATTGGATTATCTGCAGTATCCTACGGCTTAATTGGTTATAAAAACTGGGCAGCTAAATTGAGTTGCATTTTAATAGGAATGTTGATCACTTTTATCTAAGCGAAAAACGCTTTTAACGGTAACGCGCGGGATTTCATAGCAGGTAAACGCTGGCCATGGAATCTGGAAAAGCGTAGATGCTAAGTTGCTAATTTGTGAAATGCAATGGCGTTAACGATTGTCGGCGTAAGCCGCGACCCGGGCGTACACCGGTTGAAGCGCCATTGTGCCAAACACGTGCTCCATTGACGAACACTTGCGCTATACCAGCTGCGGGTTTTGCAGGGTTTGCGAACGTGGCAGAGTCGATGATTGCATCTGCATCGAACAGCACTAGATCAGCAAAGTTACCCTCGGCTATGACGCCACGGTCTTTAATGCCAAACGTTGTTGCTGTCAGGGACGTCATTTTTCGAACTGCTTCCTCTAAGCTAAATAATCCGATGTCGCGCGAATAGTGACCAAGGACACGAGGGAATGTACCCCATAAACGTGGGTGCGGGAATTTATCATGTGGTAAACCATCTGAACCTATCATTGTGGTTCGAAAGCTAAGTATACGACGTACGTCGTCTTCATCCATGTTGAAATAGATTGCGCCCGCTGGTTGCAAAGTTTTGATCGTCTCTTCTAAATCAAGAGAAAGATCCTTAGCTATATCAACGAGATCTTTGCCTGCCTGCTCTGGAAGAGGCGTTGACCACGACACCACGGTTTTAGATGCTTTTGAAACACGAACGGCGTCGAGCACCGTTGAACTTGCAACATAGGGGTAGCAGTCCAGCGCTACAGGTTGTTGAATCTGTGCATTTTCAATAAACGGGAGTGTATTAAGTGATTGCCCGTGATTGGGTAATCCTGCGCATTTGTGATGTGAAATGATGACAGGGATGCGAGCCGTTTTGCCAATATGGACAGTCTCAGCAAGCGAATCCATTATTCCTTGTCCCTCATCACGCATGTGGGTTGAATGAAACCCATGAAACTCCGCTGTTACTGTCGCGAGCGACGTCACTTCATCCGTAGGCGCGGCAATGGCTGTCGGGTATTCAAGACCGGTGGAGAGGCCGGCAGCACCTTCTTCAAGTGCCTTGCGTAATGCTGTACACATCGTGTCAATTTCAGATGCGGTTGCCGGACGATCAAGATTTTGCATAGCCATTACGCGCAATGAACTATGGCCAACCTGAGCGACCACATTAACAGCAGGCGGATTGGCTTCCACTGTTTGAAAATAGTCTGTGAACGATTCGAAGAACGCATCCGGTTCTTGGCCAATCAAGTCAAGCGGAGCCGGAGGTCTTTTTTTAATTTTTACCGGAGCAATCGAGATACCGCAGTTTCCTGTTACAACGGTGGTAACGCCCTGGCTGCTTTTACTGCTCATTGCCGGGTCAACAAGAACGATGCGATCATCGTGTGTATGTGCATCAATAAAGCCGGGCGCCAGAACCAAGCCTTGCGCATCGATTACCTCGAGGGCTTTAATATCAAGTGCATTCCCGACTGCGCTAATGCGATCGTCGGATATAGCTACATCAGCTGTACGGCTTGGAGCACCTGTACCGTCGATGAGTCTGGCGTTGCGAAATAAGAGATTGGCGATAGTCATCTAATTTTCCTTAGCATAAACGGCGCGTCGTACAAACAACAGTAACACTTAGTCAATGCCAATTGATAGACTGGGCTCAAGCAGGTAGTGTGCACCGTCGGTTGAATCTATAAGGGCCTTGTTGTCTTTTCGATGCAACCAAATAAACTCTCCGTTTTTCCAATACGGCTTACCGTCGATTGTAATAGTGGGGTTGAACACAGACCAGGCAACCTCGCCTGGAGGTTCGTCACCACAGGTATGAAAGTGCAAATACTTTGGGCTGCCAAAGGAGATTGCGCTCCATAAATCGAGAAAATCATCTGCTGGATAATCGAATCGCGTTTGTGGATTTATACCGGCGTGCCAAGAATGTATACGGTTTCGATTAATACCTAATGTTTTGCTTATATAGTCGTAGTGGTTATTTAGCTTCTTTACTTCTGAGTTTGTTCCTTCGAAGGATTCAAGATTTCCGTCTTTAACCTTAGCTTGTACAACACCCTTAATGGTCATATCGGCATCGGCAAGCTTCGCGGCTCCGCCGGGCATTAACCATCGAGAAAGCGCTACCTGTCCATTAGCATCGATACAAGGTACCGGTTTATAAGTAGATACCGGAAACAAAATAACCGTGAGCTCGTCATCCTGCCCTCCGGCAAGACTTGGCCAACAGAATGTTCCGGATAAATCAGTTCCCAATGAACATTGTATACGCCAGTGCGTTGCACGCATTAACTCATCTTCCAGTTTAAGTTGTAACGTGTTCATTAGACGGTTATTCACCGTGGCATAGGGTGCTCCGAGCGTTTTTGTATCGCGTGTGTAGCTGGTTGTTGGCGTGCTGTCACTGGATAGTGGTGTAAAGCGTACGTAGTCACCAATGCGGCTAAGGAACAGAGTGTGATCGTGCTCTTTCATTGCATCTGAAACGTCTTCAGGAAAATCATTAGGGTCACTGATCAGTTGCGGGTCCATGACTGTTATGCGAGCGCGCAATTGAATTAGTGATTCCTTTATTAGCTTGGCAACACCGCTTTCATAAAATGTATCGGAGGGCTCTACCACCAACAAGATTGAATCATCATTTTGCACATTCAGGCAATTTTTTAACAAATTCAGTGCACCGTCTTTTGCTTCATTTTGCATTTGAACTACATTCCTACCGAATAACGTTGCGGAAGGTCCTCCGTTTTGCGTTGATGCCACGGCATAATTCGCTTAAACGATGGTCGTTCAGAAATTTCGCTTAGCATGGCACCAAGAGCCGGATATGCATTTGTTGAACGGGGAAAACATTCTGGCCACATTAATACGGTTGCCAACGAAAAATCCAACGCTGTAGGACCACACTCAAACATCCACGATGAGCGGTGTGTTTTCGTGCTGTACTGTTTTTCCAGCACTTGCCAGACATTGGTTAGTCGATGCCTGGCTGCTTCGACCAATGCTGACTGTTGTGCTTTGTCAGTAAAATAATACTCTGGATGAAACACCAACATAACATCGGGTTGCAATGTGCTGGATAAATAGAACAACCATTGAAGATAGGGCGCACGCTCTTGTGAGTCATGGTCTATTGAGAACTGCATTTCGCATAAAGTATCCGCCAGATGTAATGCAATAGCACCAGATTCAATTATGCTTGTGCCGTTTGGCATTGTTAACGCTGGTACACGCCCATGTGGACTTACGGTATGAAACGTCTCGTTAGTTACCGAAGGTTCAAGCTTTGGGTTAATGATGCGGTAAGGTACGCGGCATTCTTCGAGCAACAGGTGTGGGCCAATCGAATAAGTATTCGGCGATGCGTACAGTTGATATATTGATGGCTCGGGCTTCATGGCGCTGTGTATACTCGGTGTCACCTACTTATAATATATCTGGAATTGAGGAAACAGTCATGCCTGAGCGCATCTGCTGGATTGACGATATTGATTATCATGAATCTGATGCGGCACTACGCGCCATCTACGATCAGGTGTTGAGCGCTAACGGACAGCTAGACAATCTGTATCGCGGCTTTAGTTTGTCTGCTCAAACTATCCTGCCGGCGGATAATTTGTACAAGGCTGCGCTTCACCACAACAGTAATGTGCTGGCAAAAGTGTTTGCCGAACTTGTCGGCACCTATGTTGCGGTTTTAGCTCGGTGCGAGTACGCAATAGCCCATCATGGTCAAAATTTTATATCACTCTCAGAAGACGAAACGCGTGCCAGCCAGATTCTGGACGACTTATGTTCAGCAGAAATAAGTGCTTGTGGTTCGAGGAAGGAAGTTTGTGCTTTGGAGTACGTACGCAAGCTTTGCGTGCATCCATCTCAGATGGAGCGTGCCGACATTGAAGCACTACGCGCGATTGGATGGAACGATGCTGAGATATCTGAACTTGTGCAAGTGGTTGCTATGTTCAGTTATTTTGTTCGTGTAATAAACGGCGTTGGTATTGAATTGGGTGATGAAAAACTCGGCTTTTATTAAACAGGTGGCGTTTAAACAGGCCACATTACGGTGTTTTTCGATTGGTCACCATCCACACCGTAGTAAGGCAGATCATGATGCCAAGGCGTAGACTCGTGAGTACCTGGTTCCTTTATCAATACATGCTCGTGATAAATTCTAGCCGTGCCAGACTTTGTCGGTGTAAACCGTATTGTAGGCCCCGGGGTCGTTAAAGTTTTTTTCTACACCCGTAGTAAGTCGTTCAAGTCAACCTGTACTGAATACTCCACGCAAACACACGACACCTTCTTTTTCGAATTGAATTATGTCTTGTTGCGTTATCATTTTGAACGACTAATTAGTGGATGCTTGTGATGAACTGCCAGATCTACCCCAGAATAGCTGTTGCACAGACTCGCTGTTTACCAAATTGGGGTCTTCTGCGTAACACAATACAGGTACCAGGCGTGCACGATTGCCACTAACCCGAGTGACGCGGTGCAAAGTTTGGTTGCCACCAAAAATCAACAATGTGCCTGTTGTGAATGGCAGCTCCACGACACCGTCGCGTTCACCATCAAGGACTCTGCCGACGATTTTTTTCTCCTCCGGAGTACCTCGAATTTGCGGCACATACTCAAATGCACCGCCTTGCTCTGGCGCCTGTAACATCAAAGTAACGGTGTACTCCGATTCATCAAAATGCCAACCGTGCTCACCACCTTCAACAAATACATTGACCGAACACGCGCCAAAAGGGTCAGCAAATCGGTGGAAGCTTGCTTTGCCTAAAACATAGCCAATAAATTCTTTTAATGGATCCCAATGATAGAGCTGTTTTAAACTACTGTTTTCGGGAATATAGTCGTAGGCGACAGAACCGACATAGGTTTGTTCCTGTCGATTTGCTACATCGTCTTTACTGGTGCTGGAATCTCCATTGTCAAGGTATGCACTGTGCGTGCTTTTACAAAAATAGGCTTTGTCGCTAAAAGCAGACGCTTCACTGGCCATGGTATTAAGCGCTGCGGGTTTGATAAAGCCCGGTAGCATGCATAATCCGGTATTTTTATATTCAAGCCTACATTTATCTGCAAATGCGAGACTATCTGCAAATGCACGACTATCTGCAAATGCGCGACCTGATGATTGATTTAAATCGCTAATAGGGTATTGCGATAAATTGATCATTTCAGCGACGTGGGTATCGCGAGTTGCACTGCTTGTTATTGGCCCATTGGACATAATTGTTACGCCTGAATAGTAAAATTACAGTAGCTGGTTTTTGCTCACCTGAATATAAAAAATATTCTAGCGCGTAAAACTGGCTTAATGCCAGTGTTTTGAGTGCATTTGTACTAAAGCGCTAGCTGATAGCCTTGATTTGCTACCGAGATTGTCACAGAATGGTTTGCAACGGAAAGAATTGTGATTATCACTTAACTTTCGGCAGCAGTATGCTATCGATAAGGGAATCGTCAAATGGCAACAGAAAAAGACCTCATTAATGCACTGCACGCTCGATTAATATCGCGACGCGAGTTTTTGGTCCGCATGGCAGCATTGGGCGCTACCGCGGCTACTGCCACGTCACTTCTTAGCAGCCCTGCCTACGCCAAGACACCTCAGAAGGGTGGAAAAATCACCGTAGGTGTAGAAGCGGCACAAGCAAAAGATTCTCTAGACCCTACCACTTATTTCTCAACTGCAAACATAATGATGGGGTTTTCTGTTTACGATAGCTTAGTTAACAGAGGACCAGATTTGCAGCCCATACCGTGGTTAGCCGAGTCATGGGAGGTTGGTGCTGATGCCAGTGAATGGATATTTAAACTGCGCAAAGATGTACTTTGGCATGACGGTAAACCTTTTACTGCAGATGACGTCATGTATTCATGTAGTCGCCATACCCGCGAAGGAAGCGAGTCTCCGGCAAAAGGATACATGAGCCAGATTGCCGAGATGTCAAAAGATGGCGATCACGTTGTAAAATTTAAATTGTCTGCACCCAATGCCGATTTCCCAATCGTACTATCCGACACACGTGTACAGATATCGCAAAATGGTTATGAAGATTTTGTTAATACGACGATAGGTACAGGTCCGTTTAAAGTTAAAGAATGGATTGCTGGCTCTCGATACATTTTCGAACGCAACGATAATTACTGGGGTTCGGATGGTCCCTGGGTCGACGAAATTGAAGTGATCGGTATTGGCGACATCACGGCACGAGTCAATGCACTGTTATCGGGCGATATAAACGTCATGCTCGAACTCGACCCCAAAGCGGTTAGTTTGATAGAGCGTAACAAGAAGGTTGATTTGATTCGTAGCCCAAGTGGAGCATTTGTAAATCTTGCTATGATGTTAGACCGCGAACCAACCAACAATGCCGATTTTCGCGAGGCAATGAAATATGCGGTTAATCGTGAACAAATTGTCAAGAACGTATTTAAAGGCTATGGTTCAATAGGAAACGATCACCCCATTTCTCCAACTGATCCATACTATTGTGCAGATATCGCTCAACGTGCACACGACCCGGACAAAGCGCGCTTTCATATCAAGAAAGCCGGTCTGGAGAACACGAGCATCGATTTGTACGCCTCCGATGTGCCTGGCGCAGGTTCGCTGGCAGCATGCCAGGTGGTACAGCAATCCGCTGCAGAATCCGGGATTAATCTGAATCTGATTCAGCCACCAGCAGATACATATTGGTCCGCGGTATGGATACAGAAACCTATGGTTGTATCCGGCTGGGACATGCGACCGGTACCCGATCTCATGTTTTCCATTGCGTTCAAAGGTGATAGCGATTGGAATGAAACTAAATTTGCTGATGAAAAATTTGATTCGCTACTACTTGAAGCGCGCTCAACAGTTGATTTTGACAAACGCAAAGAGATGTATTGCGAAATGCAGAGAATACTGCACGATGACGGTGGTCACATTACATTGGCTTTTCGCGATATTCTCGATGCAAAAGCCAACAACGTGCACGGCATCAGTTCTCATCCGTCAGGGCCATTGGGTTTTTACCAGTTTGCCAGAACAGTTTGGATTGAAAGTTAAGAGTCAATTTTATTCTGCGAAGGCCGGGTTTGTGAATGTTATTTGTAATGCAAAGTAGCGCGATGTGTAAAATGCGCCAGTGACGCTATTTGTACTCATTATTCAGCGGTTACTGCTCGGTATTGCCATCTTGTTTTTGGTATCGGTGCTTATTTTCGTCGGTACTGAAATTCTGCCAGGCGATGTAGCTCAGGCCATTCTAGGGCAGGGAGCCACGCCCGAGCTATTGGAGAACGTACGAATTCGGTTAGGATTAAACGAATCGGCTCCAACTCGTTATTTTCGCTGGTTGAGAAATTTATTAACCGGCGATCTGGGCGCGTCCATGGTTAGCGGTGCAGACATTGGTCAGCTCCTGGGCGAACGTGTCTGGAATACCTTGTTATTGGCCGGAGTCACTGCACTGATCTCGGTACCACTTGCTCTGATGTTAGGCCTGTTATCTGCGATTAAGCCCAATAGCTTAACCGACAGAGTTATCTCTGTAGTTAGCTTGAGCCTAATATCATTACCTGACTTTCTCATCGCCATTGTGCTGGTCATGATCTTTGCCGTAAAACTAGGTTGGTTGCCGGCAATCGCAAATATTCGACCCGGTTTGGATTTTTTCACTGTCGCTCGCATGATGGTTTTACCCGTTACAGTTTTGGTATTTACCGTACTGGCTCATATGGTGCGTATGACGCGCACTGCAGTAATTAATGTATTGAGTTCACCGGCGACAGAAATGGCCATTTTAAAAGGCGTTCCACGTTGGCGTCTACTGCTGGTTCATGCGTTACCGAATGCGCTTGCCCCAATTGCGAATGTGGTAGCGCTTAATCTGGCCTTTCTTATATCCGGAATAGTGGTTGTAGAAACACTGTTTAATTTTTCCGGATTGGGGCGGCTTATGGTTGAGTCAGTAACCACCAGAGATATTCCGGTAGTGCAAGTGTGTGCAATGATATTTTGTGCGGTCTATGTATTGTTGAATCTACTTGCCGACATTATCGCGATAGTTTCAAACCCTCGTCTGAGGTATCCCAAGTGAACACAGATGGGCCGTCCAGCGTAATAAAAAAACTCGTATCAGACTTGACGCTGACACCGGTTATTTGTTTGCTGGTGCTAGCTGTTGTTGTGATTGTTGTTTTGTTTGCGCCGCTAATTGCACCGCATCCAGAAGCGGCAATATTGACCGATGAAAGTTTTTCACTTCCAGATAACGTCATGTTATTGGGCAGTGATTTTTTGGGTCGTGACATGTTATCACGGCTAATATTCGGTGCGCGTGTCACCTTGAGTGTAGCGTTAACCATTTCTGTCATCGCTTTTGTACTAGGTTGTGCTCTGGGATTCTTTGCCGCAGTAAAACGCGGTTGGGTAGATTCTATATTGAGTCGCAGTGTTGATGCGTTAATATCGTTTCCAGCGATTATGGTTGCTCTCATTGTTATTTCTGCGCTTGGTTCTTCGATTACTGTGCTTATTGTTACCATCGCTTTAATAGATTCAACTCGTGTATTTCGAGTCGCCAGAGCCTTGGGCATGGATATCGTGGTGCAAGACTACATTGAAGCTGCCAGAGTCAGAGGTGAGAAGATGGGCTGGATTATTTGGCACGAGATGCTACCCAATGCGCTGGCACCGCTAGCCGCTGAGTTTGGCATACGCTTCACCTATGCCATCCTGTTTATTTCTGCACTGAGCTTTTTAGGGCTGGGAGTACAAGCACCGCACGCAGATCTTGGCGTGATGGTGAAAGAGAACATGCAAGGCCTGCTATACGAAACCTATACGCCGCTTTATCCGGCGTTGTGCATTGCTATAGTGACACTATCTGTTAATTTACTTGTTGATTGGTTTTTGAAAGCCACTGACGCTGCATTGCCGGACGAATTGTGAACGAGCAAAATCAGATCACCCCGGTATTTGAAGTCAATGGGCTTTGTGTATCTGCGCAATCGCGGAAACGTCATCTCACACCAATAGTTTCAGATATCAATTTTTCGATAGAGCCTGGCAAGGTTACCGCGCTTATCGGAGAATCAGGGTCAGGAAAAACCACCATAGCGCTGGCCTGCCTTGGCTTTGCCAGAGCGGGTTGTATAGTCAATGCAGGTAGCGCCAAGTTGGGCGATGTTGATGTTCTAAAATTGTCCAACCATCAGCGTCGCAGCATACGTGGAAAAGATATTGCCTACATCGCACAGAGTGCCGCCGCAGCATTCAATAGTTCGCTGACAATTAATCGTCAAGTCACCGAAACGGCGGTCATCAACGGCATCATGTCGCAGACACAGGCAACAGACAAAGCCATATCACTCTACCGGGAGCTTGACCTTCCCGAACCCGAAACCATTGGCCAACGTTACCCGCATCAGGTGAGTGGAGGGCAGCTGCAACGACTAATGGCGGCTATGGCCATGATTTGCGATCCGCAATTGTTGATATTGGATGAGCCGACCACAGCGCTCGACGTGACCACACAAATTGAAGTATTACGCTCGTTTAAAAAATTAATTCGTAACAAAAAAACATCCGCCATTTACGTCAGTCACGACCTGGCTGTCGTTGCTCAAATTGCCGATGAGGTTCTGGTACTCAAAGAGGGTCGTGTCGTTGAGTATGGGCCCATTACACAAATTATTGACCATCCAAAGCACGAATACACGATAGAATTAATCAATGCTGCGCACGTCATGCCAGAGCAGTTGCCATCAGCACGAACACCGCCCACACGTTCTGACGATTCAATGTCGCTTCCTCTGTTAAGTGTGAATACGGTTACGGCTGGATACGGAAATTCTCACCAGTATCTTGCTTTGCACGATGTTAATTTGGAGGCTTTTAAATCGCGTACCATTGGCGTTATCGGTGAGTCGGGTTCTGGTAAAACCACCCTGGGTCGGGTTATATCAGGCTTGATGAACATAAAATCCGGATCAGTAGCTTTGGATGGACAGCCATTAAATGACAACATTAACCGGCGTGATCGGGAGCAATTAAGAAGTATTCAATTTGCATTTCAAATGGCCGATGTTGCCTTAAACCCAAGGCATCGCATAGATAAAATTCTCGGCCGCCCATTGGCTTTCTATTTTGATATTCCGCAGGAATCGATTAAAGATCGAGTTGCCAAGTTGTTGGAGTTAGTCGAGCTTCCTGTTGAATACGCACGGCGTTTTCCCAGAGAGCTTTCGGGCGGAGAAAAACAACGAGTGAATCTGGCGCGTGCGCTAGCTGCCGAACCAAAGCTGATTATATGTGATGAAATAACGTCCGCATTGGATACCGTTGTTGCGAAATCTATTTTGACCTTACTCAGCGACCTTCAGAGTCGCACCGGTGTCAGCTACGTGTTTATTTCTCATGATATCTCTATCATTGTAAAAATGGCAGATACGATTGCTGTGATGCGAGAAGGAAGAGTAGTGGAGTACGGTACGTTGGAAGAGGTTATAACTCCGCCTCATCACCCCTATACGCAACAATTGCTAAACTCAGTTCCTGTTATGCGAACCGATTGGCTTGATAATCTGGCTACCACCTGATCTTGGTATAGCGTTGTTTATTACCTTCCACATCCTTTTAGTTCTAATTATTGAACAAGTTTAAGAATAGTGCGTATTAGCAGAACGGTGTATTCGGTCTGACTCTACTTATCATTCAGTTTTCATTGGCGTAACATAATAAATTGCTTGGGTGAATTAGAGGGTGTGACATGAAACTGGGACTAATACAGTGAATGACTTGTGCAGAGAATTAATATAATAACCAGACTATGGACACTGTTAACAGTGCTGCTAAGCGTCTTCGTGTCTGTTGCATGCGCTGTAAAAAACGGAAACGATGCACCAGATGAATACCTGGAACCAGCGGGTTGGGTCAATGTCGAGCAGACGCTAAAAGGCAATAGTTTTGCTGAGTACGTGACAGTGATACGTCAGTTGGTTGCTGAGCATCGAGTTTACTTCGATTCTGCAAAAGCAGCTGATACTAGCACTGAACTTCTTGCCGTCACACCCAATGAATATTCACCGACACCACAATGCGCCGATGTAAAAACTCGGGGTATTGTAATTCTGGTTCACGGTTTATCCGATACGGCTTTTGCGATGCAGGATTTGGCTAAACATCTTGCATCGACTTGCTTTATCGTTCGAACTGTACTGCTGCCGGGACACGGTACACGTGCAGGCGATCTTCTGATCGTTGATCATCATGATTGGTTGAAAAGTATTCGATACCTGACAATGCAAGCTGCTGCTGAACATGACAATGTGGTTCTCGGAGGTTTTTCCCTTGGTGCAGCGTTAACATTGACCATCGCAAACGAAAAAGACAGTCCGGTAAAAAGTGTTATTGGAATATCACCGGCTTATTCCATTTCAGCTAGTCGATTAGCTCGATTATCTCCTCTTCTTGACTGGGCCATTCCCTGGTTAAGCAAAAGTCCTCCAGATGATTTTGCGCGTTATGGTGCTGCGCCTTCGCGTAGTGTTTCAGAGACAGTAAGTGCAATTCGTCATATGAAAAGTGTGCTTGGTAATACTGAGCAAGTAAAGTTGCCTTGGTTACTGATTCAAAGTATGGACGATGCCGTTGTTCAGCCTGAGGCCAACATTGCATTTCATAAAAATTTTGCAAAACATGTGAATAGTCCGATCGTTAATTTTTATTCTGATCCGATAGCTGGTGTACAAGATAAACAACTAATCTGGATTCGAGCTGAAGATGCAGAGCTAAGAGTAAAAGGACTCTCACATGTATCAGTGCATGTCTCTCCTGAAAATAGTCACTATGGGGTGAACGGTGATTATCGTAACTGTGGTCTTCGTGGTCGGCGTTCTGCCGAAGACGTAGAGCGTTGCGAGAATGCAGATGACGTCGCGTATGGGTTATGGAATCAGCTCCGATCGAATAATGAGATCTGGGCGATATCCACATTCAATCCTAAATTCGATGCGTTCACCGATCAAATTGATCAGTTCCTTTTCCATGGTGAACTCTCAGAGCGATGATCTGATCCCGCTATTCAAGTGTTTAGCATTGGTTGTTGATGAGTTTGCAACCATGTCAAGAAGTCCATGTCAGTTATCAGATAAACCTTTCTAATATAATGACTCGTTTGTTCAGTGTCCTTTCCGCGGTGGCCCTGGTGAAAGTGTCACATTGCAAAAAATACAATACTTTACGTTATTTGGAGGTTGGCATGGAATCAATTCGAGAGCTAGTAACCAGAAGTATTCTGTTGTTAACCCTGCTTGCTCCGGCGGCTTGGGCCGCTACGCCGCCATGCACTTTTGTTGAAAGTGACGGTATATATAGTGTGTCGTGGGCGGATTCGGACGTTTATAAGTATATTGTTGAGCGTACTGTCAATGGTAGTCCCTGGTATTGGCGCGGTGCGGTATTAGATGGTGAAACGAGCAACTATCGTTTTCAGGATAACGGCAATATGGCTCCGCCGGAAAGTACCATTCAGTATCGATTGCGAACGAAAGCAGTAAATAATTTATCCAGTAGACAAGATCCCGTTCTCTGTTCACTACAGGATGATGAGCGTCCGTCGCGAGCAACTTTGATCAAAGTCGTTCCACTGTCGAGCGAAAGCATGAGCATCAGCTGGCAGGCAGCATCTGACAATGTGGCTGTTGATCACTATATGATTTATCGTGCATTAGCTGACGGTGGTGTAGCCGTGAAAGCCGGAGAAACTACCGATTTGTCATTTACTGACACAGGGCTGAACCCAACAACCAACTACTGGTATTACATAAAGGCGGTGGACAGCAGCGGTAACGTTGGCTGGCGTACCGGTTACCATTTCAACACGACAATCGACGAACCGACATCAGAAAGGCTCGCAACCGCGAAAGTCAACGGGCGATGGGAAATTGTCAACGCTAAAACAAATCAGGTTGTTCGCTGGAACGCTGCCAATGTGCGCAGTGATAAATTTGTTGGCAATAATGCGCGACCGCTGGGTGCTGAAGATATTCAAGCGCTATCCATAGTGTTTAACGCCTTGCGGTTGTCTATCCACTGGGATCAGCTGCACACCGGATCAGGTCAGTTCAACGAAGCGTTGCTACAAGAGTTAAAGCGTGTGCTGGATTATGCTGAACAATACGACGTAGACGTTATCCTCGATGCAGTTCATCTGGGTGGTGACGCTAATTTCTGGATGCCGGACTGGGTGTGGCGGCAACATGGCTTAACACCTGATCGAAAGAATAGCTTCGAGCTACTTAAAAGCGATGAACTGCACCAGTACTTAAAATGGATTATGGACGATTCCGGTTTAGGCAGCCATCCAGCGGTGGTTGCGGTAGAAGTGGTGAATGAGCCGCATCCTGCGGGTAGCTCAGGTGCCTGGACTTACGAACGTCAGCGTGACCTTATGTTGGTCTACAAGCCTATGGTGGCTACTATCCGGCAGTATCGAGCAGACGTAATCGTCGTGCTTGGTTCCTACTACGGCGGACACCTATTTGACAACGGCCTGGGTGATGGCAATGCTATTGCCGACGTCTTTGCCGACACTCCGAACCTAGTTTGGACGGCACATAACTACTTCACCGGAGTGGAGCCTCAACGCAGCGGACCTGACTACGATGGTGATGGCATCGCGGATCTGGATGGTCAAGGATATCGCGGTACTCGAGGGGCAGGGGTCTGGACCGAGAGCTATGATTCATCAGGCTGTTATGCACAGAATCCACCCTATACATTATCGCAGTGCGATACCAGCTTGCCTTTACGTAGTATGGCGATACAGGGTCACGCAAATAACGCTATTAACCATGATCGTGTTGCACAGCAAGCCGGTATGCCATTCTTTATGGGCGAATTTGGCATGGGGAGGGTTCGTGTTCTTAACAACAAAACGGTGGGTTGGAGTGGTACGCAAGAATACATGTGTGACAAGCTACAAGCTTATGAAGACTTAAAGCTCGATGGTAGTAATACTAGTATCTCATGGGCTGTCTGGGCGTTCGATTCTCGTGTAGACGGCGGGTTTGGTTTGTATGACTCAGCCACAAATAAATGGATACCGGAAACGTCCAATGCTTTTTTTGGTCGTTGTCAGTAGCAGTGAGCGTTATGAAATACCGGAACAATTAAGGCAAAAAAATCGTGTGAATATAAACGCTGCTTTTGATTCGCTTTAATTCTGGTTTACAGCAAGTATGGAAATTTGCGAGGTTAGTTAAATTAAACTAACACTTGAAGAAAAAAAATGACTGGAGTACTATTCAGTCGTAACACCCATCCGCCACTAGGCGACAGGCAGGAGTATCAAATGACTAAGTTGCGAATTGATAACCCGATGACTGGCTCAATGAGAGCGAGTGTCTCCTAGCACCTGTTGCTTCCAGCCCGCAAACCTTATTTTTATTAGTATCAGTTGTACCAGTATTGTTTTTACTAATAAGTTGCATTGATAAGTTTAATAACGGCTGACCTTTAAACCTCAGACAACGAGACACCGCGATCGCAAGCCGCGCAGTCGCCCGTTGCTGATCCTAATTTACTCGTTCACCACAGGCACTGCAGTTTTTGCCATGCGCCCTATGGCGCACTTATGTGATGAACGAATCATGAATAACGATGTAACCAACGACAATCGGACCACAAGACAGCTGTGGCGCCTGACTCGCGGCCAACGATGGTGGTTTGCAGGTGCAGCATTCGCAATGATTATTGCCAATCTGTGTCTGTTTGTACCACCCGTTTTGGGGAAATACGTCATTGATATGGTGAGCCAGCAGGATACTGCGGCTATGTCGCCTCTACTAATTGCAGTATATGGCAAGGCTGGTCTGGTCGAATTGTTGATTGTTGCCGGCAGCCTGTCTTTGCTCATGACGCTAATTGCTGGCATTTTTCTGTTTCTGCGCGGACGGTTTACCGCTCGTGCTTCTGAGGCGATTGCCGAGCAGTTACGGTTGAACCTCTATGCGCGTTTGCATGCCACTCGCGCCAGCTTCTTTGATTCAGAAAAGACGGGTGATCTGGTGCAGCGCTGTTCTTCAGATGTAGAGACGGTACGTGCTTTTCTCGCGTCTAACCTGGTGGATATCAGTCGCTCATTATTGCTGTTGATTTGCGTAACGCCAGTGTTGTTCTGGATAGATACAACGCTTGCGTTGGCATCTCTGTGTTTGACGCCGCTGCTGATTCTGGGCTCGTACCTGTTTTTCTCCCGAGTGAAGGTGCTTTTTCTGAAGTCTGATGAAGCCGAGGGGCGAATGACAGCTTGTCTGCAGGAAAATCTGACCGGTATTCGAGTAGTGCGCGCGTTCAATCGACAGGCCTTCGAGATTGATAAGTTCGCCGAATGCAATGAAGACTTTCGTGAATGTGAATATCACATGGTAAAGATTCTGGCGTACTTCTGGAGCCTGAGCGATTTTATTTCGTTCAGCCAGATTGGCATCGTGTTAATTGGCGGTGCAGTCAGAGTGCAGGGTGGTTACATCAGCCTGGGTGATCTTTTTGCGTTTATCACCTATGTTTCGATGGTGATATGGCCGATAAGGCATCTGGGCAAGGTATTGGTCGATAGCGGAATGTCGATGGTTGCGTTGAACCGGATTAATCACATACTGGTACAACCAGATGAGTCGAGCGGGCAGGTACCACACATTGCTCGAGCTTCTGGTGCGCTACGCATCCAACATCTTTCGTTCAGCTATGGATTGCAATCGGTTGAAAAAGGGTTAGCTGAGAAAGGTGCGGCTGAACAAGACCCTGAAACATTGGCAGAAAATATGTTGCAGGATATAAATCTTGATATCGCAGCGGGTGAGACGCTGGCCATTGCCGGCGCACCGGGTAGTGGTAAAACAACATTAATCGCATTGCTGTTGAAACTGTATGAGTACCAGCATGGTTCTATCGAGCTTGATGGGTATGAGATAAACAGTCTCGACAAACACTGGCTGCGGAATCAGATTGCAGTGGTTTTTCAGGAGCCTTTTCTATTTTCACGTTCAATCACAAACAATCTGCGCGTAGGCCGAGCAGATGCTAGTGATGACGATATGCAGGCTGCCTGTCAGGATGCTGCACTGCATGAGTCGATCATGCGCTTTAGCGAACACTACAACGCTGTCATCGGAGAGCGGGGTGTCAGTTTGTCGGGTGGGCAACGTCAACGTTTGGCTATTGCCCGCGCACTGATGAAAGATACACCGATTCTGATACTCGACGATGCCTTGTCAGCGGTTGATAGCCGAACGGAAAAAGTAATACTGGACGCCTTGCAGAGCCGTGCCGGCACGCGGACAACTTTAATCGTTGCCCACAGGCTGTCGACCTTTCGGCATGCTGATCGAATTGCGGTAATGGATGCTGGCAAAGTTGTGCAACTTGGCACGCATGCGCAATTATCCAATCAGGTCGGACACTATCAGCGCCTGTGCGCGATCCAGAACGAACTTGAATCAACAATGCAGGCTGACCTTGATACAACAAACAGTCCGTTAATCACGGCCTGAGAAATCCTGTTAATGGGGAGATCATGATGAATGAATTGGACGCTTTAGACGAAAAAGACGACCACGACATAAGTAACGCGTTACAGAGTGAGCTCTGGTTGCAGTTGTGGGGTTACGCACGCCGGTATCCTAAGGACCTTGCGTGGCTTGCCGTGTGTGCGCTTATAACCGGTGCTATGGAAATCTGTTACCCGCTGATAACCGGTGCCGTTATTGATGCAGTGGCTGCAGACGCCGACAGCTCAAAGCTTTGGGATTACGCACTTTTATACGCACTAGTCACTGTTGTTATAAGCGTATCTATTGGTGGTTTCATTCGCATTGGTAGCAAACTGCGAACTCGAA
Source organism: uncultured Granulosicoccaceae bacterium (assembly GCA_938045275.1). GTDB lineage: Bacteria > Pseudomonadota > Gammaproteobacteria > Granulosicoccales > Granulosicoccaceae > Granulosicoccus. The sequence continues at coordinate 5,340 of CALIMV010000187.1, read as the reverse complement.
TCAGTTGTGAAATCCGTCGAGATGGGTTTGCAAACTTGCAGGCCTTGTCGTTCAGCTATTTTAATCGCCGTCCGGTGGGCTGGTTGATGGCACGCATGACGTCAGATTGCGATCGGCTATCACATATATTGGTATGGGGATTTCTGGACGCTGTATGGGGCAGCACAATGATGATCGGTATCATCATTGCGATGTTTTGGCTGCATCCTCAGCTTGCCATGGTTGTACTTTGTGTAATGCCGTTGCTGGCTGTGGCCTCGGTCTATTTTCAAAGACGTTTGCTAAGCAGTGCGCGTGCTGCTACGGCTGTTAACAGCCGAATAACTGCTAGCTATAACGAAGCGATCAGTGGTGTGCTAACCAGCAAAGTATTCGTACGAGAGCAAGCTAATCTTGACGAATTCAGTGGCCTTACACATCGGTTGGCCAGTGCCAAAATAAGAAATGCCACTTATGCATCTATCTATTTGCCCATCGTGGTGACCTTAGCCAGTTTGGCTATCGGTTTGACACTGGTCATAGGAGGAGTTGAGGTGTTAGGTGGTGCAATAACAGTTGGTACTTTGGTGACTTTTATGGGCTTTGCCAACAATATTTTCGAACCAGTTGAGAAGATTGGTGAGCGTTTTGCCGAGATGCAGATGGCACAAGCATCAGCGGAACGCATTCTTGGTTTGATAAACGAGAAGCCTGCCATTGTTGACGCTGAAGATATTCTGGTTGACAACACAGACACTACACCGATTCGACATGTTCAATTGGTTGATGTGTGTTTTGCCTATGACAATGGTCAACCAATATTGGATAGCATAAACGTGGACGCAAGTGCCGGCCATACCATTGCCATCGTTGGACCTACAGGTGGTGGCAAGAGCACACTGGTTAACGTGCTGGCCCGTTTTTACGAGCCAACGCAGGGCTCGGTGCTGGTCAATGGCCAGGATTACCGACAGTATTCTCAGCACTGGTTACAGTCACGCCTTGGTGTTGTGCTGCAGGATAATCATATATTCAGCGGCACCATCATGAGTAACATCCGCTACGGACAATTGGATGCAACAGATGCGCAGATTATCGAGGCGAGCAAACTTGCTGGCGCTCATGGTTTTATCATGGGCTTTGACGATGCATATAACACCCAGGCTGGAGAAGGCGGCAACAGGCTCTCTGCTGGTCAGAAACAATTAGTCTCTCTTGCCCGCGCTATTGTCGCCAACCCGCAAATCCTGATCATGGATGAAGCAACGTCGTCAGTGGATACAGAGACTGAACAGCAAATACAAAAAGGCATGGCCTCATTGCTGAAAGACAGGATCGGATTTATTATTGCGCATCGCCTATCAACCATCAGACAAGCAGACCGTATTCTGTTTGTTGATCAAGGAAAAATCGTGGAGCAGGGTACTCACAAAGAGTTAATGATAAAAGGCGGACGATACCGGGCGCTATACGAGATGCAACAATTGGATGAAAGTGCGCGCGGGTTGTATGTTTAGTCTGGAACTAGTCCAATTATGAAGAATACTGCTGGTAATGAAAAATGCCGGAGTGTAGTATTGTCTCGGCTGTAAAAGACAACTAACGAGGACACACTTAAATGAAATTCATGAAAATTGTATTGTGCGGCGCACTGTTTACGCTATTTTCAACCATGGCTGTGCAGGCCGGACCAGTGCTTGACAGCATTATGGAAAAGAAGTCAATCATGGTTGCTACTGATGCAAACTGGCCACCGCAGTCTTTTATAAACGATAAAAACGAGATGGATGGATTTGATGTTGACGTTGCGCGCGAAATTGCAAAACGTATGGATGTCGAAATTGAATTTACCACTCCTGCTTGGGATATCATCACAGCCGGTAATTGGAATGGTCGTTGGGACCTTCACGTCGGTTCGATGACGCCAACAAAGGCGCGAGCAGAAAAACTGGCCTTTCCTGCTGTTTACTATTACACGCCGGCAGCTGTTGGTGTTCATGAAGATTCTGAAATTTCGAAAATTGAAGAACTGAGCGGTAAAAAGGTTGGCACTGGAACCAGCACAACCTTTGAGCTTTATCTTCAAAAAGATCTCTCCATAGATGCTGAAGGCGCACCAACTTTTGAGTATTTAATTGACGATTCAGAAATCAAATCTTATGAAACTTCTACTATCGCCTTAGACGACTTGCGATTAGGTGATGGTGTTCGTCTGGATGGTGCCGTAAGTAGCTTGCCAGTATTTCTTGAGGCGATAAAAAATGGTTACCCGATAAAAGTCATTGGTGATCCAATTTTCTATGAACCACTTGCAGTTACTATTGATATTGGTGATCAGGAGTTTAACGACAAGCTAAAAGAACTTGTTACTGCAATGCGCGAAGACGGCACTTTGAGCGAACTGTCTAAAAAGTGGTACGGCGTAGATTACGCAATAGCCAAATAAGTTGAAAAATTTAACGTCGACAAAATTCAGTCGGCAAATTGCGCCAGTAAAATAAGCCGACAACTACAACGCAGGTAAACCAGACATTGATTCAGGACACGGTAACTGAGGAGCTGCTGCTAAGAAAGCCGCGATTCGTATTATTATTGTTCCTGATTGCAGGCATTGTATTTTTTATCCTTGACCCATCGCAGACTGCGGTGGGTCATTTCCTTGCACCCGTTGCAGGTAATCCAGAAGAAAGTGGATTCTACGGCCGTTTCGTCACCTCGTTTACCCTTGCTGTACTATTCATAGTCAACCTGGTTGCTATAAGTCTGCTACCAAGATTTCGTTGGCAGGTAATTGTGGTATGGCTTGAATTGCTTCTGCTTTTTCTCGCTTTCTTTTATAGTTTTGATCTCAGTTTCAAGTTTATCCAGAGTAAAATCTGGTTCATGGTGACACAGGGTATATTCACCACACTGTACGTGTCAGCCATATCAATAATGATAGCGTTTGTCATAGCCATATTTGGTTCTGTGGCCAAGCTCTCATCGAATGGCTTTGCATTTGCGATTGCCAGTTTTTATACCTCGTTTTTTCGCGGCTTGCCGTTACTAATGCAAGTCTATTTAATCTATTTAGGGTTTCCGCAATTAGGCTTTGTTATTGGCGCAGTGCCTGCCGGAATAATCGCTTTGTCGCTCTGCTATGGCGCTTATATGACAGAAATATTCCGTGCCGGCATCATGAGCATTGATGATGGGCAATGGGAAGGCTCCCGAGCACTGGGTTTTAAATTCGGCTTAACCATGCGTAAAATAATTCTGCCGCAATCCATTCCACTGATCATACCTCCAACAGGTAATCAATTTATTGCCATGCTTAAAGACAGTTCGCTGGTTTCAGTTATTGGCGTTTGGGAGTTAATGTTTCTAGCCAGAACGCTGGGTAATAAAACCTTCAATCATTTAGAAATGTTGATTACAGCCGCGATGCTGTATTGGATGATGAGTATGGTGCTCGAGTTTATTCAAGCACGTATTGAACGCAAATTCCGCAAAGTTCAGAGATGATAATGACTGATAAAGAACCACACTCCGAGCTTCCAATCATTTCAATCACGGGTGTAAGCAAGTTCTTTGGGGATTTTCAAGCTCTTGCCGATATCGACCTGGCAGTCAATATAGGCGAGCGAATTGTCATTTGCGGCCCATCGGGTTCGGGTAAATCTACTTTGATTCGTTGTATTAATCGACTTGAGGCGCATCAAGCTGGCACCATTCACGTTAATGGAGTAGAGCTGCACCAACACATGAAAGATATCGATAAAGTACGTTCCGAGGTGGGTATGGTGTTCCAGCAATTTAATCTGTTTCCGCACATGACAATTTTGGAAAATTGTACCGCTGGCCCCATGTGGGTAAACAAGGTTCCCGAAGCGCAAGCTCGCGATATCGCTATGCAGTATCTGGAGCGCGTCAACATTCCTGAACAGGCCGATAAATACCCGACTCAACTTTCCGGTGGACAGCAGCAACGCGTTGCGATTGCTCGTGCGCTTTGTATGAATCCAAAGGTGATGTTATTCGATGAACCTACCTCGGCGCTCGACCCCGAGATGGTTGCAGAAGTGCTGGACACAATGATCGATCTTGCGCAGAGCGGAATGACAATGATTTGTGTTACCCATGAAATGGGGTTTGCCAAGCAGGTTGCAGACCGTGTGATCTTTATGGATGAGGGCAGAATTGTTGAATCGGCTGAGCCGACACAATTTTTCGAAAACCCCAAAACAGATCGTACCCGCAAGTTTCTAAGTCAGGTGTTGGTGCATTGAGATAAACATTGGCGGTGTCGGTTTAAACCTACTTTTGCCAAACGTTATTCAAACCGCCATTGGCACGCCAAAAATGCAGAATCTCCTCCATCGCATCAATGTCACAGCTCGCGTAAGCGCAGGGTGGTTAATACCAGTAGTGCTTGGAACCGCGCGCCGACTGTCGATAATTGTCAATACAGCAACTGCCTGATCTTGTATGGCTCTTGACTTAGGACTTTTCTACATTAGGGAATACAGGTTTCTGTAAGTGCGGCCAGAAAAGGCCAGTTATCCCCCATATTGTATGAACATGCATTTTTTGACTTACCGTCACACAGCGTAACAATTGCCCTGCCTGCTACAAGAACTAAGAGTGATGTTTGTAAAACGCTGCGTTTGGGCTGCTCTTAACAGTTAATTGACTGCGGTAAAGTGCAAGATCTTGCTTTCGTTCAATACACCCTCTGACACCAACATTAAATTGCCTACCACGTGGCACAAAAGTGGCATAACCATGCAAGCGAAGGCTGGTTTTGTTTGCGCTCAGGCACCCATTACCGGAGATTAAATAGAGCTTATCGCTCTATCAATATGACGCTCAGACGGAATGATGGGCAAACAAGAATGTGTCACACAGGTGGACAAATTAATGAGAAGAAAATTACCTTTTAATGCAGCTAAAAGCGCACTGCTTGGGGCGTTTTTGGTGGGTTCAACCGCAGGTGCTTCACTTGTAGTCGACGATCTACTAACCAGTTCCAATTTGACGACACCGTGGCAAGAGTGTGGTACCGATTCAGCTGCCGTTGATGTAGCCAATCTTGATGCAGGCGGATGTGCATACCGCACCACTCCGGCCGAACCTGGTGTTACCTACAGCATGACATGTGGTATTAAAGTTGTGAAGGCAGCCAGTATTACTCTGGCATTTCTCGATGCTGACGACAATACTCTTGCCAGTAAAGTCACTGAAATACTCGAACATGTTTCTGGCGTGTACTCGGCAACCTTGCAGGCTCCGGCTGGCACAGTGACTGCCGCAATTGGTATCTACGGCGAGGAAGGTTCTGGATTTCAGGACTGTGTGCTAGTTGATGCTCAGCCAATGCCC
>CALIMV010000186.1 GCA_938045275.1 uncultured Granulosicoccaceae bacterium | reverse complement strand
ATACCGGTGCCATGCGAGCATCCGGGCAAGCCAGTGGAAAGACCGGCAAAGAGGTTAGTAGCGCAGAAAAACGATTAAAGAATGAGTCCTGCTCACCAAAAATTACCGACGGTTGGAACAGGGTCCAGCTCAATGATTTTTCGGCTTTCACCGTGTTTTCTGCGGCACCTTTACTGCGCAAGTATTCGCTACTGCCGTTTTTCGCATCAGCATTCAACGCACTCATGTGTAAATAACGTGTAATGCCTGATTTGCTACAAGCATCTACAACCTTTTTGGTGAGATCTGCGTGAGCACCATTAAACGAATGGTTAGCATTTTTTCCGGCACTGTTTAGAATGCCAACCAGATTAATAACGACATCGGAGCCGTTCAAGGCATTGTTCAGCTTTTCCACATCGTGTACGTCGGTCTGTACAAAATGCACGTTCGGTAGAATTCGCAAATCTCGCGAGCGTTGGCTGTGCCGAGTTAGCAGAATGACTTCTTCAAATTCCTGAGCGAGGCGGCAAGTAAGTTGAGTGCCGACAAATCCGGTACCACCAAGCAATGTGACTCGTTTTTTTGACATTATTAATTAACTATCTCCGACCAGTGCTGGCCACGGTTCATATTTTGCCCGAAAAATACGTCTGCGGGCACAATTGTCGGCGTACTCATGTGAGCGCACTCAATAGGGTTGTCGGCCGATGTACTGAAAATATTGACACCACAGAGATATTACCGCTCTGTACTGAAATTTTGTAATAAAATGCGGGTTCCGAGTAATTTCACCTCGGCATACCGTCGAGCCTGCGCTAAGCTGGCGTTATGAGCACTTCAAAGCCTTCTGTTGCCATAGTCTGCGCCGTTATTGTCGCATCGATTATTGCCTTGCTGCCCGTTACAGACGATGTTGGTCGTGAGCATATAGATTCTGCCTTAAAGCGCGCATCGGCAGCATTCCTTATTGCACGTGGTCTTAATGGTGTTATCTCGGTGGCTCAGGGCACTGAGGTGGGCATTCAACCAGCCGGGGTCGGTGTTAATTTCAGCCCTGGAGAAATTCTGGATCCAATCAACGATCTGGTAGAGCGGTTTTCGTGGATCATGCTGCTAGCGAGCAGCTCTCTTGGCGTGCAGAAAGTCCTATTAGAGATGAGTGAGTGGCATGGCCTGCTATTCGCGTTAGCGTTTGTGGCACTGTTGCTCGTGGCCAGCCATTTTTTTTCCAACAGTGAACGGGCTAAAGCGGTGCTTGGTCGCCTGTTTCTGTTTTTGCTGTTACTGCGCTTTATGATGCCAATGATCGCCATAGCCAATGACTTTGTCTATAAAACCTTTCTCGAGTCCAATTACATTGAGGCAAGCGCTGCGCTGAGATCGGCTCAGGAAGCGATCGGTGAAATTAACAGTGAAGTGCGCACCGAAACCAAAGTGCCTGAAAGTGTTGTTGAGCGGGCAGTCGGTTTTTATAAGAACTTTGTCGCCAAGATTGATCTTGAACAGCGCTATGAGCGTTACCGCGCTGCTGCCAGCGCAGTGGGTGAAAATGCGGTAGACATAATCGTCGTTTTTGTTATGCAGACCGTAGTATTTCCACTACTATTCTTGGGCATATTGTTTGGCGTGCTTCGCAGATTGACCCATTGGCACTGAACCACCGCTAAAATGTGACGGAACTATACGCTCGCTTCTCTGTCCGACGGCTAATTGCGAATACTGCTCTAACCTCATCTATTTGAGGCGCCTCCAAGGAAAAACTTATGTTTCAACCAGTTAAACTCTCCAAAGTAGGCCAACTAGCGAGTATCGGTGTGCTGTCGCTCAGTCTTTTTGCTTGCGGGAACGACGATTCAGATCCGGCTTCGCCATTGCGAACGGGTGTATTCCTGGACTCCGCACCTGTGGAAGGTTTGAGTTACGTTACCGCTACCATGAGCGGCGAAACCGATGCTGATGGGGAGTTCAATTTTAACGCTGGCGAAATGATCACCTTTAGTATTGGCGGGCTGGAATTGCCCGAGGTGCAGGCCAGCAACACAGTCACGCCGATCACATTATTTGCAAATGATGAGGAGTCAGTGGCAGACCTGTCTCGTTTGCTACAGTCGTTAGACGAGGACGGTGTTATCGAGGACAGCATTAGTTTGTCAATGAACATTCAGTCAATAACCAGTGACACGCAAATTGACTTTGGAGAAGACGCCTTTGATGCTCAAGCACAAGCTCTTTTGATCGATGTGAATGGGCCACAGGCCACGCTAATTGAAGCTGAGACTGCTTCAGCGAATTTAAACCAGGCGCTGGTTGATAACGAGCTGATTTCGGAAGATTGTACCGCTGAGCACCCTTTGGTTGGGCGTAGCATGGAACTCTCCAGTTTGGCTCACGGGGTCAGTGGCACCGTCACTGTGATGAATGATTGTGAGCTTGAAGTGACCAACTTTAATTACGATGGCGGTGGTCCAAACGTGTTCTTTTTTGCGGCAGTGGACAGAGCATACTCGAGTAACTATTTTGTTATTGGGCCACAGCTTAATGGGCAACGTTGGGTTAATGATACGCTTCGTCTGCCAATACCAGAAGGTAAATCGCTGGACGATTTTAATAGTTTGAGTGTGTGGTGTAGCGACTTTAACGCAAACTTTGGCGAAGTCTTTTTTGGTGAGTCTTAACAGCTAAAACCCTTCCAAAACAGATTTCCCTATAGCCGTTCCCGATTCCTGAAGCGTATGGGCCAGTTTTAAATTAGTTGCGTTAATTGTGCCCATGTTCCTGTTGTGCGTGGTGACAAGGTCGCCAGCGTCTACACCGTCGGCCACGCGATTGAGTAATACGTGCTGTGCTTCAATATCTGTGGTTTGAAACATGGAGCGGGTGTACATGAATTCCCAGTGTATGGAAATGGACTTGGGTTTGAGCACGCGTATGTCAATATCAGCGGCATCAGGGTCGTCGATTATCCCCAATTTGCCTTGGGGTTTAATTAGGCTCGCTATGCTTGGCAAATGTTGATCGCTAGCGGTTAGCGCTGCAACATATCGCGGAGTGAGTCCAAGCTTTTCCAGTGCTGCATGCATATCTTCGCGATGATCTATAACGTGGTGAGCACCGAGCTTAGTGCACCAGTCAATTGTTTCTGGTCGGGAGGCGGTAGCCACCACCTTAAGCTTTGTGTATTTAGCGGCCAATTGAATCAAGACAGAGCCTACACCACCGGCACCGCCAATAATAAGCAGTGATTCACCATCGCCACCACCTTCATTGACCTCGAGACGATCAAACAACAACTCCCATGCTGTAATGGAGGTTAAAGGTAAGGCGGCTGATTCGCCATGCGTTAGCGATGCAGGCTTTCGGCCTACAATTCTTTCATCGACAATATGCAGCTCACTATTAGCGCCGGGTCTATCAAGGGCGCCTGCGTAAAATACCTCATCACCGACTTTAAATTTACTGGTATCGCTGCCTACGCCCTTAACCACCCCTGACACATCCCAACCGATAACTTTATAGCCCGATTCGGGGGCGACATTTTTGCGAATTTTAGTGTCGACAGGGTTAACGGAAATGGCTTTTACTTCGACAAGTAAATCCAGTGGTCCGGGTGTGGGATCGTCAAGTTCAATATCAACCAGACTTTGTGGATTATCAATAGGGCCGTTCTTAGCGTAGCCGACTGCTTTCATTCTTAATCCTAAGCGTGTAAATTTGAATTTCCAGAGATCAGATTAACAAATGATGCGCTTTAATACCTACTTTGTTCGCCAGATTGTATCAATAAGTAAGCAATTAGTGCTTTGTCGTTTATTCATTGCAGCGTTGTTGTTTGCTTTATTGGCACTGGTCGGTTGTTCTGGTAATTCTGACCAATCCGGAGGACGTTACACAGAGACTGATGCAACCTTAGTTCAAAAACAATACTTGATAGACAATGCCACGCGTACTGGTGTGATAACCACGCCCTCTGGATTGCAATACGAAATTCTACAGGGCGCTTCCGGCCAAACACCCAAAGCGACCGACACCGTCACGGTTCATTATGTGGGCACTCTAATAGACGGGACTGAATTTGATAGTTCGTATTCGCGTAATGAACCTGCAACGTTTCCATTGAACAAAACGATTGAGGGCTGGGTTGAAGGTGTACAGCTAATGAGTGTAGGCAGTCATTATCGTTTTGTTGTTCCAGCTGAGCTTGGCTATGGCAATCGTGGTGCCGGCAGTAAGATCAAGCCTGGCGATACGCTGGTGTTTTCAATTGAGCTTTTATCTATTCAATAGTTGATTAGACAGGAACGCGTTGCTCACTGCCGTTGCTGCCTTTTAAGATGCGCTAAACCAGCACCGACTGACTCTCCATATTGTCTTGGCCAAACACTGATCGATAGCGTTCGATGTGATCTGCCGGACCGGTGGCTTTTTCGAAATTATCCGACAATTTAACAGTCTGTTTGCCATTAGCGTGTGTGACCTTGCAAACAAGCGAAATGGCTTTTAATTGTGGATTAGGTTTAGTTGCGCAGTCACTAAAATCGTTGGTCAGGTGTGTACCCCAACCGAAGCTGAGTCTGACTCGTCCGTTGAACCGTTTATAGACTTGTTCGATAACACCCACAGTTAAGCCATCGGAAAAAATCAACAGCTTGGTTTTGGGATCCTGGCCCTGCGATGTCCACCAGGCGATCAACTCTTCACCACCTGCTATGGGTTCTTTGGAATCGATGCGAAAGCCGCTCCAGTTTGCAACCCAATCTGGTGCATTGTTCAGAAAAGTCGTTGTGCCATAGGTATCGGGTAGTACAATCAGTAAGTTGCCGTCATAGGTACGCTGCCAACTCTCCAATACCTGGTATGGCGAGCGCAGTAGCTCTTCATCATTATTGGCCATTGCGGCTTGCACCATAGGCAGTTCATGTGCATTGGTACCAATGGCGCTCAAGTCGAGATCCATAGCCATTAGCACGTTGCTTGTACCGATAAATTTATCGCCCAGACCTTCTTTCATGGCAGCAATGCACCACCGCTGCCATAGAAAACTGTGGCGTCGACGGGTGCCAAAATCGGCAATGACTAATTCTGGCAGATCGTTAAGGCGTAATACTTTCTCCCACAGTTTGGCTTTTGCTCGCGCATATAAAACATCAAGCTCAAATCGACCTACACCTTGTAACGCTGCACGAGAACGTAATTCGCTGATGATTGACAATACCGGAATTTCCCACAGAGAAACCTCTGCCCAGGTACCTTTGAAATCGATACAGTATTGGCCGTCTTCAATGCGTAGTTCATAAGCTGGTAAATTGTATTGGTTTAGCCAGGTGAGAAATTCTTCTGTGAATAGTCGTTGTTTGCCATAGAACGTATTACCAGCCAGCCAGATTAGCTCTTTTTTCGATAGGCTGATCTTGCGCGCATGATCAAGTTGTACCCGAAGTTCTGATTCCTCAATTTCTTCAGCCAGTTTTACCGACTTGGTTCGATTAATCAGCGAAAACGTGACAGGTACATCGGCATACTCTTTCCATATGGTCTGCAGCATTAAAAGCTTATAAATATCGGTGTCGAGCAGGCTACGAACAATGGGGTCGAGTTTAAACGAATGGTTGTAGACTCTTGATGCGATATCGGGCATGGGGTTTTGGATCATCGGTTAACGCTTCCTCAAGTCGATCTGTTCGTACGCCGGTTTTGATTAACTGTCCAAACATACAACCATTTGGTCGCACTAGTTTATGCAGGCATGTTTATGCAGTCACGCTGCGCAATTATGATGGTTTAGACCGCAAGAATTGATCGATGCGTTCTATTGCTTGCATTAAATTGTCGAGTGAATTGGCGTAGGACACTCGGATATAGCCTTCACCGTGAATGCCAAAATCCGGACCGCCAATGGTAGCAACACCAGTAGTTTCCAACAACTGTGAAGCCAATGGCTTTGCCTGCCAGCCAGTTTGAGTGATGTTAGGAAAGGCATAAAAAGCACCCTTGGGTGTAATGCAACTAACACCTGGCAGATTGTTAAGTGCATCCACGACTTTTAGTCGGCGTTCATCGAATGCCTGCATCATCATTGTGACTGCATCCTGTGGACCAGTTAATGCCGCAAGGGCTGCGTATTGGGCAGGTGCATTTACACAGCTCCATGCATTGACTGCCAACTTGCGCATTGGGTCGAACAGTGTGTCGGGCCAGATACTGTAGCCGAGTCGCCAACCTGTCATAGCGTAGGTTTTTGACCAGCCGTTTAGCAGAATGAGTCGATCGCGGATTGATGGGTATTCGAGCAAGCTGACATGTTGCATATTGTCGTAAGTCATTTGATCATAAATCTCATCCGATAAAATAGCGACGTCGGGGTGAGCTTCCAGCCCTTTGACCAGGGCATCTATTTCTTCTTTAGGTGTAACGCCACCACATGGATTGGCTGGTGAGTTGACAATGATCAATCTGGTTTTGTCAGTTATCAATGATAATGTTTCGCTGGCATCAAAGGCAAAGGCGTTGTTTTCGCGGATAGGAATCGGTATCGGGTTAGCGCCAGTGAATTCGATCATTGAGCGATAAATGGGGAAGCCCGGGTCAGGGTACAGGATGTCAACACCCGGTTCACCAAACATCAAGATGGCTGAGAACATCGTTACTTTGCCACCGGGTACGATCATGACATTGTTGGCTGAAACGGAAGTGTTGTAGCGTGACGACACATCAGTGGCGACAGCTTCTCTTAATTCCGGAATACCGGTAGCCGGTGTGTAGCCGTGATGGCCTGCTTTTAATGCTGTTATTGCTGCTTCAACTATGTGTTCAGGTGTTGGAAAGTCTGGCTGGCCAATCCCTAAATTGATTATGCTCTTGCCAGAATCTGCCAACTGGTTTGCCCGAGCCAAAACAGCAAACGCATTTTCTTCGCCAATTCTGTTGAACCCTTCAATTGTTCTCAGGTGAGTCATTTGCGAAGGCATGGTTATAAGTTTACTGTATTGGCTCTACTGATCTTCTGGAGTATGAATGGTGTGTTCAGCCATACCCTCGCTAACAATGACCTGACAACTTAGTCGGGAGTTTGGGCGCCTTTCGGACGCAACACCTTCAAGCATATCGAGTTCGGCATCATCGGGTTCGGGTATTATTGCGATTGTTTCATCGTCGAGATACACATGACAAGTGGAACAGATCAGGCTGCCACCACATTCTGCGACAACTTCATCAATATCATTTTTAACTGCCGTTTCCATAACGCTATCGCCGACCACAGCGTCTACGCTGCGAGTTTCACCTTCCTGGGTCTGGAAGTGCAGAACAATTTCCTGGCTCATATACTTTTTACTACCGATTAATGTGCTTGTAGCCGTTGATTTTAGCAGCTCTGATGCCGTGCGGGTAGTAAACGCCGAATCGGTTAGTCGTTGTGCAATTCGATAAATGTGGGCCTGAACACACTATCGACCGCCGCTACTCGGGCAGATTCTCTACTCGCGTTGCTGCAACCAGCTTGTGTATTGTCAAACCCTGTAACAGTATTGATAAAACGACAATAACGTAAGTAATCGTGACCACGATATCCCGTTCTGGTCCGGCTGGTATCGCCAGGGCCAGGGCGACCGATATACCACCGCGCAACCCACCCCAGGTCAATATTTTTATAACATGCGGATGAAAGTCCCGATGCAGGCGTAACGCATTAACTGGAATACTCACTGCTATGAGTCTGGCCACGAGCACCAGTACCGCCAATACGACGCCCACCAGCCAAACGGTTGAATCCGATGACAGCACCATGACTTCCAGGCCGATTATCAAAAACAATACCGCATTCAGGATTTCATCAATCAGCTCCCAGAAGGTGTCCAAGTGCTGTACGGTAACTTCGCTCATTGCATCAGACCGACCATGATTGCCAATCATCAAGCCAGCAACCACGACTGCGATGGGCGCAGATAAATGTAGACTCGTTGCAGCCGTGGAGCCACCGGCGACCAAAGCAAGCGTGAGCAACACTTCGACTTGATAGTTGTCGACCCGCTTAAGCATTTCCAGTACAACCCATCCACATACAAAACCAAATACGGCACCGCCGATGGCTTCTTGAACAAACAGCATGCCGACGTTTGCAAAGCTAAACTGCTCGCCATTGACAGCAATGCCAAACAGAGCCAGAAAAACCACAATCGCAACCCCGTCATTGAACAAAGATTCGCCCGTGATTTTTGTTTCGAGTTTTTTGGATACCCCGGCTGTTTTTAAAATGCCCATGACCGCGACTGGGTCGGTGGGAGAAATGAGTGCTCCAAACAGCAGACAGTAAGCGAATGAGAGCTCTATGCCGACAAGTTTGAGCACAAGGAAAGTCCCAATTCCGACCAGGGCTGTACTGACAAACAAGCCAACGGAGGCGAGTAATCCGATGACCCACTTGGCTTTGCGAAGGTCGTCGAGATTAACGTGCATAGCGCCAGCGAACAACAGAAACCCCAGCATGCCGTTAAGCAAGGCCTTGTTGAAATCTATTTGCGCGACCAGCTGTTCTGCCATATCGACGCCTTGCTCGAAGCCTAAAGCGCCCAGTACGACCAAGATCAAAGAGAAGGTCAGCGAAATAACCATGATGCCGATCGTGGTCGGCAAGCGCAGGGTGTGATAGTTAAGCCACGCAAAAAGCGCAGAAACGGTAATCAGGATGCTGGTAATAGATAGTAGGGACATAGTTGCGAGTTTTTAACGGAGTCAATATTCATAGCTTAGCGTAGAATACACTGAGCCCAACAAATTCAGCCGTCCTTGACTAATCCAATGCAATTGGCTTTAGATTTTGATAGCGTGTCCAAAACAGCGCAGCCCGACGTACTACCTGAGCCGCTTACTGAGCAGGTGCCGCGTGACGCGCCGGTACAAAGTGTAGCTGACGGATTTTTACTGGCGCCAAAACTAGACAACAACGGGCAGCCTAAACCCATTCCGTATCAGCTCAAAGTATCTTCGAAGGCCCGGCAGGTCTATTTGCGTGTAGAGCCGGGGCGTGGGCTGCAGGTTACTATACCTAAACGTTATCCGAAAAGATCAATTCCAGCTCTGGTTGAGAGTCAACGGGAGTGGATTACTGAAGCGTTGATCGATCTTGATAAAAAAACGCCAGCAATTTATCGACAATGGCCGCCTCCGCAATTGCATTTGAGAGCCTGCCAAACCATAGTAAATGTACATTTTACCGACACGCCGAGCGCTGTTGATGCTTCGGTAACCTGGGAGTCTCCCAGTCAGCTGCACCTCGTGGTGGATACCAACAACAAACCTATGGTGGCCCAATGCATTGCAAAAGCCCTGAAACCGCGCGCGAGCGAGGTGCTGGGACCCTGGCTTGAGCGCTGTGCTGTTTACAGTCGGTTAAACTACAAACGTATGGTTATTCGCGGTCAACGAACGGTTTGGGGTAGTTATTCGTCCAGCGGTACGCTGAGTTTGAACTACAAGTTATTGTTTGTAAGCCCAGATATAGTCGACTACGTGTTATTACACGAACTGGCTCATACCCGACACCTTGATCATTCAGCGGCATTTTGGCGATTTCTAGACGACCTGATACCGAACTCGCGCCATTTGGATAGGCAACTCAAAGAAGCCGGCTCACAGGTTCCACCATGGCTTGAACTGGCCGGTTCAAGCTAATTTGCAATGCTTTCCGTTTCCTCGTATTTCACATACCTGTGAGCGAAACTTCGAGACAAACTTAGCATTGCGGAGGCTTGAATCTCGGCTTATACAGTTTCTCTATTGCAAAATAGCCTTGTTGAGCTACCGGGAATTCAGCATGAAATGGACCTTAACAGGTCCGTTCTTTCTGCTATTCTCATTGGATAGAGAATGGCCGCATCACACAATTGCGCGGCTGACAAGCAATTTTTGGATGCTCATTAAACTGTGGCTTTACGCGACTCAGACGAACTAGCTGTGCCTAAACACGATTCAATCGAAGCCTGGCAAATAATACCGCTGCTCCTTGCAGCGATTTTACTCACGATTGGCTTGGCCATGTTCATGAGTGGCATTCAGCACGCTGTGGATGTTGTGCAGCCGATCATTGTGGTCTTCGGCGGTACATTGGTCGCTTTGCTCATTACCTTTCCGCTTGGGCAATTGTCGCACGCTTTGCAATTTGCGCTGGCTCGAGGCATTCGCGGTGGTAACTCGCCCAGAGAGATGGCGCTTGCCATGATGAAGGTGTGTGAGGTCAGCCGGACAGAGGGTTTGCTTGGCGTTGCTGAAGTGCGCTCGAGTAGCGAGGAAGTGGAGCAGGTGTGTCACCTGATCGGTGATGCGGCCAGAGAAAGTGAAATTCAGCGCATATGGTCACGAAGTCAGGCATCTGAGCGCATGGCTCATCAGATGGCCATTGACATATTTTTATTTACGGTAGTTTACGCAGTGCTGATTGGCGCTCTGGCCTCCATTGTTCGTATGGTGTCGACCGAGGCAGAAATACTCACAAGTGTAAATGTGCTGCCATTTGTGTCTGGTGTCAGTTTGGCCATTTTGACAACCATGTTAATTGGGCGACTACGGTCGGTGCATATGCGTGAATTGGTTGTGGTCGATATTGCGTACAGAAGTGCGGGCTTAATTCTTGAAGACAACAATGTACAACGACTACGATCAAAGCTGTCGCAGCTTGTTCCTCCTGGCTTACGGAACTAGACTATGAACCGGATTTCAGTCCATGCGCCATCCAGTGGTCGTACTGCATATTCTGTTGTACCTGACCCGGACGACCCGGTCATTTTGCAGCTTGATGGGGCATTGGTAAGAGTCCTTGAAATCAGTGCGGCTGGTTTCTCTGCCTCCAAAGATGCCGCAAAGCCCGGACGCCGCTACCCATTCAGTGTTGATCTTCCTACTTACCGGCGTCCTATTTCAGGCTACGTTGATGTATTACCCGATACTCGAAACGACGAGCTAACGTGTCGTTTTGTGGACTTAACTGACGATCAGACCGATGCGCTGCATCAGTACGTTCTGGCTCGTCAGAAAGAGGCCATTAGAGCCATTCGTTCAAGCGGCTCAGTACTCGCGTCAGTTTAAAGTCGAACCCTGTGGGACCGCTTGCACGCTATGAGCAAGAAGTTGATTCGGGTCAACTTAATGCTGATGAAGAACAGAGATCTGTTGTAAAGATTCTGGATACAATTGCGCAGCAACTTGATCGACGTAAGCCATGGAAGCCTTCAAAACCCGGTTTATTTTCACGCTTTTTTAAATCCTCTGGCGCTTCAGAAGCGACTGTTGAGGGTTTGTATTTGTGGGGTGGTGTTGGGCGCGGTAAAACGCATCTGTGTGATCTGTTTTTCGCAGAATTAAACTTTAATGATAAAACACGGCTGCACTTTCACCGGTTTATGCAACGCATTCACGCAGATTTACGAGAGCTTGGGCAAGTTGAAAACCCGATGCCACTGGTTGCCGATAAGTGGGCCGCACAATCCAGATTGCTTCTTCTCGATGAGATACATGTCAATGATATTACTGATGCCATGTTGCTTGGTTCATTGATGACAGAGTTATTCAAGCGCGGCGTCACTTTAGTAACCACATCGAATATACACCCAGACGATCTATACAAAGATGGTTTGCAACGGGCCCGGTTTATACCCGCCATTGAACAGATAAAAACGCACACGCGTGTTTTAGAAATGATAGGCGATACTGACTACCGCCTGAGGTTACTGCAACGTGAGGCTATTTACGTGGTTAGTCAATTTACCGATGGAAAAGGCGAGGCTGCTGCCAATAGAGCAATGTCAAAACACTTCGATAGATTAAGTGGCGGGAATAAAGATCAAGAGAAAAGCATGTTAGTCAGTGGTCGAGAGTTGCCAATAATTGCACGATCGGGAGATGTTGTCTGGATTGATTTCGATTCTCTGTGCAATACGCCTCGGTCAACTGCTGACTATATTGAGCTCGCAACAACCTTCCACACAGTGTTGCTAAGTAATGTGCCGGTGCTGGATGAAAACCGCAATGATGCAGCGCGTCGCCTGGTTAATTTAATCGACGAATTCTATGATCGCCATGTAAAGTTAATCGTGTCTGCAGAAGCGAATCCGGACAAGCTTTACACAGGCAAACGATTGGAGTTTGAGTTTGTTCGTGCGGCAAGTCGACTTATGGAAATGCAGACCAAAGCGTATTTATCGTCTGGTCACGCACTAGACTAACGTGCTTCTCGAATCCGAGTATTCATGATTACGCTTAGGGCGAGCCCGGTATTCCCAAGGCTTACCAAGCCCGTGGCGAATTTTAAAATTACCGAGATTGCCAAATTCTGCTCAATAGGCATTACTCGATAAGCATTAATAGTGACATTAGCCTGCTCCACAGCGACTTGGCTAATGACTTGGCTAATGAGTTGGCAAGTTAAAGGTAGACTGTTCAGGGATATGCTGCAAAAAATAATTCAGGCAAATTTAACATGAGTGCTTACCTTTTCGATTGGATAAACTTGCTGGGCCGCTGGGTTCACATGATTACCGGTATTGCCTGGATTGGCGCATCATTTTATTTCGTCTGGCTCGACAACCATCTCGAAGCGCCAAAAGAGAATGCAGATTCTGATAAGGGCGTGTCTGGCGAAATTTGGTCTGTGCATGGCGGAGGGTTCTACCATGCGCAAAAATATCAGGTAGCGCCGCCAAAACTGCCTGAGACCTTGCATTGGTTTAAGTGGGAAGCCTACACAACCTGGATTTCCGGCATGTTTTTGATGGCGCTGATGTATTGGTATGGCGCTGAAATCTATTTAATTGATACTGGCGTTGCAGATATATCCAGGCCTTTGGCAATTGCTATCGGCATAGCAGTCATCGCGCTTGGTTGGTTTGGCTATAACTGGTTGTGCGAAAGCAAAATAGGCAGCAGCGAACGTAATTTTGCGCTCATCGTTTTGGTGGTTCTGACAGCTTTGGCGTTTTTCCTTTGCCAAATTTTCAGTGGCAGAGGTGCTTATATGCATTACGGTGCCGTACTGGGCACCATTATGGTTGGCAATGTATTCTTTGTCATTATTCCAGGCCAGAAAGATCTGGTTAAGGCCAAGGCCGAAGGTCGTTCACCCAACCCTGTTCATGGTATTCGCGGCAAGCAAAGATCTGTTCACAACACGTATTTTACGCTTCCCGTTCTATTTGTGATGATCAGTAATCATTACGCATTAACTTATGGGCATCAATACAATTGGTTGATTCTGATCGCCATTACGTTGATTGGTGCACTCATTAGAATTTATTTTGTTGCCAGGCATAAAGGCAAAGCATCATTGCTACCAATCTATATTGCGGCCGTGTTGTTGGTGGCTGTGATAGCAATTGCCGCACCCAGAGCAAAAACGTCGGCTGCTGCCAACGCTGGTGATAATGCTGAAGTCACTATGGCAGCGGCTACTGCCATCATTCAAGAGCGATGCAGCTCCTGTCATGCTAGCGCCCCAACCCACGCCGGATTTCAAGCAGCACCTAATGGCATCGTATTCGATACAGAGCAAGACATCATTCGTCATGCGGGCGCGATTAACCAACAAAGTGTGTTAACCAACGTGATGCCCATTGGTAATTTGACAGGAATGACCGATGCCGAACGCGACTTGATCGGTCGATGGTTTCAGCAGCTTGGCACAACTCAATAAAAATTGGGCGGTTTGTCAGGAACGCAATCGAGCCATGCCAAATGCTGGTATTAAACTGTTAGCTGGCTTTGGCTGTTCGACTATGACGTTTACGTTCGCTTTCAGTCAAATGCTTCTTTCGCACCCGTATGCTTTGAGGGGTGACTTCAACAAGCTCATCGTCATCAATAAATTCCAAAGCCTGTTCCAGCGTCAATATAATCGGCGGCGTGAGCTGAATATTCTCATCGGTACCCGATGCCCGAACGTTAGTTAGCTGCTTGCCTTTCAGGCAGTTTACTGTGAGGTCGTTTTCGCGCGAGTGAATACCGATGATCTGGCCCTCATACACGATATCGTTTGCGGTAGTGATAAGCCGGCCGCGTTCTTGCAAATTCCATAAGGCAAAGCCGAGTGCCTTACCAGTACCATTGGAAATTAGCACACCGTTTCGACGCTGGCCAACGCTGAAGTTCAGTTTCGGTCCGTAGTGATCGAAAACGCTGTAAATAAGCCCAGAGCCAGATGTAGCGGTCAGAAACTCGGTTCTAAAGCCAATCATACCGCGCGCTGGAGCGATGTAGTCGAGGCGTACACGGCCTTTGCCGTCTGGCACCATGTCTTTTAAATCGGCCCGTCGCTCACCCATTTTTTCCATGATGGTGCCCTGGTGCTGCTCTTCAACATCAATAGTAATCTGTTCAAACGGTTCTTCAACTTTGCCGTCGACTTCGCGAGTAATAACGATGGGTCGGCCAACGCCTATTTCATAGCCTTCGCGGCGCATGTTTTCGATCAGCACTGACAAGTGCAATTCACCACGACCGGAAACTTTAAAAGTTTCACTCATCTCTGTACGTTCAACGCGCAGGGCGACGTTATGCAGTAGTTCTGTTTGTAATCGGTCCCAGATATTGCGACTGGTGACGTATTTGCCTTCTTTGCCAGCAAACGGAGAAGAGTTTGGCTGGAACAGCATACTTATGGTAGGTTCATCAACGGTTAATGGAGGCAACGCCTCAACGGCCAACGGGTCGCATAGCGTGTCGGAGATGTGCAGTTTGTCTATACCGGTTATACAAACGATATCGCCGGCTTGTGCCAAATCGGTTTCGATTCGTTCCAAGCCATGAAAACCGAGTACCTGAAGTACTTTTCCAGATCTCTGGTTGCCTTCAACATCAACAATTTTGACTTGCTGGTTTGGTTTTAATTGGCCACGTTTGATTCGGGCAATGCCGATAACGCCAACGTAGCTATTGTAATCAAGGGATGAGATCTGCATTTGAAACGAACCTGCTGTATCCACATCTGGTGCAGGCACTTCATCGATGATGGTTTCAAATAGAGGGGTCATATCACCTTCAGACACCGACGCATCAAGTCCGGCAAAGCCATTGATCGCTGACGCATAGATAACCGGAAAATCCAGTTGTTCATCAGTAGCGCCAAGGTTGTCGAACAATTCAAATGTTTGATCCAGTGCCCAATCGGGGCGAGCACCTTCACGATCAATTTTATTGATAACAACAATGGGGCGAAATCCCATGGCAAAGGCTTTTTGAGTAACAAAACGGGTTTGTGGCATTGGGCCCTCGGCTGCATCAACCAGTAGCAGGACAGAATCAACCATGCTCAGTACGCGTTCCACTTCCCCACCGAAGTCGGCGTGCCCCGGTGTATCAACTATATTTATTCGATAATCGTTGTATTTGATTGCTGTATTTTTAGCGAGTATGGTTATGCCACGCTCTTTCTCGATTGCGTTGGAGTCCATTAACCTTTCAGTGGGCGCCAGGCGAGAATCGAGCGTGCCCGATTGTTGCAAAAGCTTATCGACCAGGGTGGTTTTACCGTGGTCAACATGGGCTATGATGGCAATATTGCGTAATTTCTGAATCAAGGGAAGTTCCTGGTGCGCAAGCGTTTGGCGCGATGATAATCGAGGCTGGAGTGGTTGTTCCAAGCGGGCGACGTTAAACGGTCAATTATACCGGACTAAAGCTGGCTAAAGGCATACGACGACTGCACAAATTCGGCCATATTGTGAATATGTACTACAACTAGCCCTAATATGACCCTCTGCACCCACTGCAGCGGTGATGGATCATTGGTTCAGATTGCCAGCTCAGCTTGTAATTCAGATCATTGCATTGATTCAGATGGTAAATAATGGGGATGAGTATCAGATGAATACAGTAGATTCCTGGGCGCAAAGCGCCAGAACCCTCGTCGATGTTGCCATGGGGCGACAATCAGCAACGACTGTCATTCGAGGTGGTAAATGGGTCAATGTGCATTCAGGTGAAATCATTCCTGATACCAGTATTGCCATCAGCTGTGGACGCTTCGCGTATGTGGGGCCCGATGCCTCGCACACCATTGGTCAGGACACCGAAATAATCGAAGCCCAGGGGCGTTATCTGGTACCAGGACTATGCGATGCACATATGCACGTTGAAAGTGGCATGGTCACCGTTACAGAATTTGCTCGAGCCGTTATTCCGCATGGCACCACATCCATGTTTATCGACCCTCACGAAATCGCCAATGTGCTGGGGCTGGAAGGTGTTCGCCTGATGCATGACGAGGCGTTAAGTTTGCCCATTAATGTGTTTGTGCAAATGCCCAGCTGTGTGCCATCGGCTCCGGGGCTGGAGAATGCCGGTGCCGAGCTTGGGGTCGCTGAGGTTCAGGAGGCCCTGCAATGGCCAAATATAATCGGTTTGGGCGAGGTGATGAATTTCCCCGGAGTCGCTGCCGGGGATGAAAAAATGCTCGGCGAAATTGCTGCAACACAATTGGCTGGCAAAACCGTTGGTGGTCACTATGCGTCACCGGATTTGGGTCGAGCGTTTCATGGCTATGTTGCCGGCGGTCCGGCCGATGATCATGAAGGCACGCGCATGGAAGACGCAATGGCGCGGGTTAGACAAGGTATGCGCGCCATGTTGCGTTTAGGGTCGGCCTGGTACGATGTCGCCCCGCAAATAAAAGCCATCACAGAACACAACCTCGATTCAAGGTATTTTATTTTGTGTACTGATGATTCACACTCGGGTACTTTAGTGAATGACGGGCATATGAACCGTGTAGTCACGCATGCTATTGCGCAAGGTTTGCCGCCCGTTACTGCAATACAAATGGCCACCTTAAACACAGCCGAGCACTTTGGCCTGGAACGTGAACTGGGGTCAATCACGCCGGGTCGGCGCGCCGATCTCATCATCACCAGTGATTTGGTTAACTTGCCGATCGAGCAGGTGCTGGCCCGAGGTACTTTATTAGCTGAGCAGGGCGAGTTAACAGCCAGCATACCGCCAAGCCGTTACCCTGAAAGTGCTCGTAATACAGTCCATCTTGGCAAGCAGGTTGGCGCTGCCGATTTTCATATCCACGGCCCTCAGCATGCCAGCAGTGTTAATGCTCGCGTAATAGGTGTTATTGAAAATCAGGCACCTACTCGCGCGTTGCAGGCTACTTTGCCGGTAACAAACGGTATTGTCGATATGGATGAGAAGGCCGATGTTTGTCAGATAGCATTGGTCGAGCGGCATCGAGCAACAGGCTCGGTTACCAACGCATTTGTTTCTGGTTTTGGTTACAACCGGCCATGCGCAATTGCGTCAACCGTGGCTCACGATGCCCATCACATGATCGTTGTTGGAACCAGTCATAGCGATATGGCCTTGGCCACCAACAGGCTGGGTGAGGTGGGTGGTGGCATTACGGTTTTTTCCGACGGCGAAGAGCTGGCCCTGGTTGAATTACCGATAGCCGGTCTTATGTCGGATGAGCGTGCTGAAGTTGTCGCGGTTAAAGCTCAGAAAATGGTAAATGCCATGATTCACTGCGGCTGTAAGCTTAACAATGCTTACATGCAGCACTCATTGTTAGCATTGGTGGTGATTCCTGAACTGCGCATTTCTGATGTTGGGTTGGTGGATGTCACCACATTCTCTACAACTGATTTGTTTGTGACTCCGGCTGCATGATTCGCTTTCTACTCAACGATGAGCTGGTCGCACTGGATATTGCACGGGCTGATGTTACGGTGTTGGCATGGCTGCGTGAGTATCGGCTAAAAACAGGCACCAAGGAGGGGTGTGGTTCTGGAGATTGCGGTGCATGCACTGTTGTAATGGTATCGCTTGATGAGTCTGGTAACAACGTGCAGCTGTGCTACGAATCGATAAATAGTTGCATCACCTTTGTTGGAGCGTTACACGGTAAGCAACTGATTACGATTGAACATTTGGCACGTGGTGATGATTTACACCCGGTACAACAAGCCATGGTTGATGCGCATGGTTCACAGTGTGGCTTTTGCACACCGGGCTTTGTCATGTCGATGTTTGCTCTATACCACCGGCAGGATGCAGCAAGCTTAAGGGAGAATGCGCATGAATTGCACAGTCGCATTGATCGCTATCTTGGTGGAGACTTGTGCCGATGCACAGGCTATGCTCCGATAAAGCGAGCGGCATTCAATGCTATGCAAAATCGTCAGCCAGATCAGTTTGATACTCATGCCCAAAAAACCATTCAAGCTTTAACGGAACTCAAAAAAAAGCTGCCGATGCACCCTCGATTTATAGTGCCGGTAAACGCTAAGGAATTGGGGGCTATGCGTATCCAATACCCACACGCACGCATGCTTGCTGGAGGTACCGATCTGGCACTTGAGGTAACGCAGCAGCTTAAAGATATCAATACCATCATCTATGTGAAACAGGTGTCTGAGTTGTTACTCATATCAAAAAACGATACCCACATCACGTTTGGTGCAGCGGTGTCTCTGACGCGGTGTATGCAAACGCTTTGCAAGGCTATTCCTG
>CALIMV010000185.1 GCA_938045275.1 uncultured Granulosicoccaceae bacterium | reverse complement strand
ACATCACCTGCGGGTGAAAATGTATTTGCAGAGATTCCTGTTGTGCCGAGTGTTCAGGGTCGGGAGTTGCGCTTCGAACTTATCTCTGGTGACTGGTTGGTGCCGGAAGAGGTTGAGGTATTCGGTTCGGCTTCAAACGTTGCCCAAAGCCGTCTTATTGATATGCATAACGGTTTTCTGCTGGGTCAGAATCAAGTGTGGACTTCACTTAATCAGAACCAGGGATCATTGGATCCAGCCGATCAACTCGTACAGACTTTTCGATTTACCGAATCAGTAGCGGCTGGTTCTAACAATGTCGCGTTCGCTGCGGTTTCAGCCGACACCGAGCTTGATGTTAACGAGCTAGTCGTATACCGCGGATATCTCGGCGAACATCTGGTTAGCAAGGTAACTGCGGTGTCAAACGGTATCGCTGCATTTTCACCAGCACTCAAGGTCGCACAATCAGCTAACAGTGAGTTCTGGAGTTTGTATGGCGATGGTGCTCACCCGAACAAGCGCGGCTATGCTGCACTGGGTGACTTTGTACTCGCGCAGTTCAGTTTCGGTGAGGTCAATCGCATGGCGAATAAAAAACACCTTTTTCTCGGGGATAGCTGGATGCAGCCGGGATCGATCAATGATGGTCGACTCGCCGATCGAATCACAAGCCTTTTGGGTGGGGAATCGGCGATACAGGCCACTAACCGAGCTGTGGGTGGTCGAACCGCCAAAGATGTCAGGGTGGCTCTAGCCGATGACTTTGCCGCAGTTGGAGGATCACCTGATTATGTGTGGCTGATCGTCGGCACGAACGATTACTTCCAACGGGTGACACCTGAAGACTTTGTGGCCAATGTTGCTGCAATTGTGGAATACAGTGAGGCACGAGGAGCAATGGCGATCGTTTTGAACGCATCGGTTGGTTTGTTGGACGGATCAATTGCTGACAGAGAGGTTATGCTCAGACTCTCTCGTCAATATGTTGCAGCCGAGCAGAGTTACTTCGACCAACGCTGATCTTTCACAACACCAAGTGGTGACATTGTTATCCCGATTCCACACTAAGGCAGAGTGAGGGTCGGGATGATGTTCATAATTATTGGGTGATAAACGCCTCAGCGAAGGCAGGGGCAGATACGATAAGATAGATAAAATCATAGTGATTGAAGGCTGAAATTCGGCTGATTGGAAAAACAGTAAACGATGAAATCAACAACCCAAAAGCCGAACTGCACCGTTGCCATGATGTTGGCCATGGATAAAAACAAACTGATCGGCAAAGACAATGGCATGCCTTGGCATATTCCCGGCGAGCAGGTTTACTTTAAAAAGGTGACCATGGGCAAGCCGATAATCATGGGGCGTAAAACCTATGAATCCATCGGCCGGCCCTTACCAGGGCGCCCTAACTTTGTTGTTACTCGAAACAGTGAATGGCAGGCAGAAGGGGTAAAAGCCTTTCCATCGCTTGATGCGGCTTTTGAAGGTGGTGTGCAGTTCTACACGGAAAATAAATCAGACTCTACACGTGTAGATAATGCCAATGAACCACCTGAGGTGATGATCATCGGCGGTGCGGGCTTGTGTCGTGAAGCTATGCCGCAAACACAGCGTATTTATCTTACGCTCATTGACAACGAGTACGAGGGTGATATCTGGTTCGACAGCTTTGAGTGGAGCGACTGGCAGGAGCGCTCTAGAGAAGAGAAAGACCACGAAGGGCTCAAGTATGCTTATCTGGTGTTGGAACGCCCCGACCTGAATAAATAATGGATGCATTGGTTGGCCAGCAAATCAAGTTGCGACCAATGTAAACGATGAGTGCTTGGTTACCAATCTACTGAGAGAAAAAAGAGCAGGTCACAAACCAACCGCCAAAAAGCGCGACAAGTTACCGCAATTGCACGCTCTGACACACAGTTTTACACCGTCAGGCCGTGATTCTGACCAAACTGAGATCCATACTTAGCTGTAATGTTTGCACGGACAAAACAATGGATCGCATAAACGTTTGCCAATACTTAAAAATCGCCCCGCTAGTCCTGGCGATGAGTGCTTGTACGTCGGGAACAGACTCTGCATCGACAGCGCCTGAATCAAGTGTCAATGGCGTGAGTGATACTTTGAGCACCGATGGTACAACTGTTATACCGGGCACTAACACCACGCCTGGTGGACTGAGCACGGGCAATGCGAGTAGCTCATTGAGCATGGATGAAATCAGTGCATTGAGTGCAAGTGTTGGCGGTATGGGTACGACCGATCAAACGGTTAATGATCAGTCGACTATAAACCAACCGAATGTCGTGCAACCAAACGAGGTCACGCCCACGGTTAATACGCCGGCTATCACTGCGCCAATAATCACTACGCCAGTAATCGATACAACAACTACAAATAATGGCGCAGGCACGTCGTCGGAAGCAGACGCGTTGGCGTCGACTGACAATAATCCGATTGTTCGCATCCCAAGAACTGATCGAGATAACGCACCAACAATTGATGGTGCTCCACTGGACTATATCGCTGGTACAGAACTGCTTGATGGCGAATGGCGGTTTGCTGCGCAATTTAACGGTGTAAACGAGCCGCTTGAAATAGGTCAATATATGTTTGGCGAGCCGGGCACCAACGATGTAAGTGCTAATCATCATTGGGCTGCTGTACACGATGGAATTTATTTGTATGTGTTAGTGGTATCTGACGATGCTGGCAAACACTTTCAAGACACAAACGAACTCAGAAAACCGTGGAAAGACGACAGCGTTGAGCTTTTTATCGATGGAAATAATAGTCGTTTGGATACCTATGATGGTGTTGACGATTTTCACATGACCATTAATCTGTTGTCTTCAATAGGTGTAAGCAACGCGAGCTACATCGCCGACCCTAAAATCAGGCAATCGGATACCTCTGCCACTTTACCGGCCGACCTTGCCTTTGCAGCGGGTCCTGGAAATGGTCCAGCCGCTGCCAGCGCCGAACGTGGGCGAAAAGATATCTATGAGATTCGAATAAAACTTTCAGAACTGAATATCGAAGTAAATGCGCCGTTTGGTATCGAAGTGCAGATCAATGACGATGACAATGGCGGTAGTCGGGATGCTAAATGGGCTTGGTATCACCCTGCGGGAAACACGTCAGATAACGACTTTACCTGGCAAAACCCAAGTGTTATGGGCACGGCCATTTTATTGCAATAGTGATTGCGTACTTACCGTGGGTATCAGTGGTTGCCCAATGAGCCAATTTGTGTCCCTATCTTTTGCGCAGCCACGGCTCGTGCATTCTTTGTGATCAGGTGTTGTTGAAGTGACTTTAGGCCGTATATAGCAAGTATAACGATAATGAAATCTACCACAGATCTGTGTTGCCAGCGTCCGCCAACGCTGAGTAGCAGGACTATGGTTACCTGATAAGCAGCCAAGCTTAGCAGTAAAACTTTCGCGAATTTTTTTACGTTTTTATCTTTAATAAATGCTGATAAACCGACTATTGAAAGAACCACTACCATGCACCATGCAAGCGTACTGCCGATTATTAATGCGGTAAAGCCTGGACCGCGATTCACGATCTCGATAACACTCTCATAGATGCCGGAGCTAGCGCGCAAACGTTGCCAGTAATGCGCTTCTTCGTTTTTATTAAAGTAATCTAAATGCCGTACAGCGAGGGAGTATGCACCCGTATTTACAATAAAATTAATCATACTCAGTGTGCGCTGACGAAAATAATAATAAGTATGATCAGCAACAATTTGGGCAAAATCATCAAACGGCATTTTTCTTGACTCATAGGCATTGCTATCAAATTCGAACTCGCCCGCCATGGCCATCTGTTCAGTAGTATCGTGAAACGACCTGCCAATGCTGCGATCGTCTCCGCCGAATGAGAAGTGACCGTCATTTGATACAACAACAAACATCCAAGCCGCAGAGAACAGCAAACTTAGTGGTAAGACAGTCAGTAATATCGCGTTCAATTTTTTAGCACTGAATAAACAATAAATAAAGAGCAATAAAAAAGGGAATAGAATTAATTGCGGTCGAACAAATATGGCTAATGAAAGCGCTAACAGCCCAGCCATAAAAGCTAGACACATGTCTTTTCTTTCACTGGATATGACCAGTAAATAGCAGGCGATAACGATGCTCGGAATGCACACCGCTTCGGTACTCAACTGATGAGGCGGCAAGAGGCTACCTGGCAGCACAATATAAAACAGCGTTGACACGGTTGCGGTGAAAGCTGAAAGTCCTAAATGTTTTAATAGCGCAAAGAAGCACAGTGTAGAAAGTAAAGCGAGCGCTAATTGCAGCAGAATCAATATATGATGATTGCTCAACGCGAGAATTGAACCCTGAATAAAATAGTCACCCGCATGCCCAGAGCCAAGCATTCGATCACTGAAGTCGGCATCAGCACCCATTGGCTGACCATTTTTCAATTCTGAATTGTTGTCACCGAGTTGTTCAACGTTAAAAACGTAAGCGATAGTCGCATTGCGCGACGCGGAACGATCGCCTGACAACAGAGAAGAACTGTTAGCCAAATCAAATCCAAACAGCAACCCATGTACGACCAAAAACGCCAGAATCAACGTAACGGCTGAGCCAGTAGTGTTCGATTTTAACTGAGAATTTTCATAGTCCTTCATGGCCGCCAAATGGTCTCATATCCGTTCGCAACAGGGTTTGACATACCCGTCAATTCTGCATGTAAGCCAGACAAATTGACATATACTACATTGAGACTAATTGGATGGACTATGCACTTAGCTGAAAAGGGTTACCCAATAGCCAGCTATGCATGTATAACCAAGCTAAATGCAGTGAATTTTGTGCGCTGTTCCACAGAAAGTTGGAATTTATATCTAAACAATTGGTTTGACGAGCAGATTGATACGTTCACGATTGAACAGCGCACACTAGTATTTATACTTACTTTTTATTCGGCTAAAAGCATCCCTTCAAGCACTGCGCGTTAAACCTTAGCTGCAATGACCATAATTTCTACTTGAAAATCCGACGTTGCTAACCGAGCCGATTCAACTGCTGCTCGTGCTGGTGGATTGTCGGTATCGACCCACGCATCCCACACCGCGTTCATCTCTGCAAAGTCATCCATGCTGGTCAGCCAAATGGTGGCGGAGAGAATGTTTGATTTGTTACTACCTGCCTGGCCCAATAGATTTTCGATGGCCTGCAGTATGTCTTTTGTTTGATCAGTGATGCTGGCAGCTTTAGCATTTTGTGCAACTTGACCTGCAAGATAAACGGTATCGCCGTGCACGACACACTGGCTCATTCGATTATTGGACTCTAAACGGGTAATACTCATGATTGGCAGGCTCTTTTTTTGGTTAGTGTTGTGCTGGCAGGATAACAAAAATTGAGTCTGCTTAGCATTGAGTTTAGTCGATATTCAATCTATTCAGTTTCCGCTGCTACCCAAATTGCAATTACGTGCCACAGTCCACTGTGGTGGTAACCCCTGTCTCTAACGCAAGGGCTGCAAGCGAACCACCCCAAATAGCACCCCGGTCCAGCGGCACCACGTTCGAAACAGCAAACGCGGGATGGCTGCTCCAGTGCCCAAACAAAATGCGACCATCGATCTCTTTTCGGTCTGGAACGGCATACCAGGGCATGAGGTTTTCTGGTGCTTTAGCAGGAGCGCAAGTTTGGCAAAAATCCAGTTTGCCTTTTTTAGTACAGAAGCGCATACGGGTAAAGGCGTTTATGGCAAACCGGCGTCGACGTTTTTTACCGAGCGTATCGGACCACTTGGCTGGCTTGTTACCGAACATGCGTTGTAAGTGGTGTGCATAATTGTCCGATCGCAATGCCTTTTCAACTTCGGCTGCCAGGGTTTTAGCCTGCGCCAAATTCCAATCCGGATGTATGCCTGCGTGTACCATCGTGACGTTGAGCTCTTCGCTGTGGTGCAGTAGTGGTAAATGCCTTAACCAATCGGTGAGTTCATGCAGATCATCAGCGTGCAAAATGTCATCCAGTGTGTCTTTCCCACTGGTTTGTCGGATGCCGTGGATGACAGCCAAAAGATGTAAATCGTGATTACCCAGTACACAAATGGCATCAGAGCCCATTGAGCGTACGAAACGCAATGTTTCAAGCGACTGCGGACCTCGGTTAACCAAATCACCAACAAACCAGGCTTGGTCTGAACCGGGCTCAAATTGCACTTTATCTAATAGGCGCTTTAGTGGGGTAAGGCAACCGTGCAGATCACCAATAACAAATGTGGTCATTGCTGCCTATTGTGCAAATGAGATGTGCGAAGGTATTTTTCTGTCATGAATGACAATGATTTTCATCGTGTTTTATCCACTACCGGGGTGCTGTAATTTGGGTACAATGCACAACGCACGCCAGTTTAACGTCCTGCAACACTAACTACAATTTCTGATGAACAAAACCAGAAATATTCTTTGTCGGTACAAATCTTTGTTGGTATGTTAGTGAACACGCGGAGACTAGCAATGCCCTTGATGGAAAACAGCACGCCAACCAGCGAGCCATCACTCGGTGAGCCATCGCATTGATGGCGGAAATTGATGGCGGAATTTACTTCGATGCCGAAATTTATACGTATTAATCAATCAATGTAACGTATGGGGTGTCGAGAGTAAGAATTCGGCAATAGGTGCTTTGAATTCTTGCCCTGAGTCGGTCACCATGAGATAGGTGCCGCCCATTGTACCCATTGAGGTTTCAAGCATTGTGCCGCTGGTGTACTGGAAGCCTTCACCTGGTTTTAAGTGTGGTTGTTCTCCAACAACTCCATCGCCATGTACTTCTTGAGTCTTGCCGTTGTCGTCGCGAATAACCCAATGTCGCGTAAGCAGTTTAGCTGCTACATCGCCAACGTTCTGAATGGTTATGGTGTATGCAAACACATAGCGATCGTTGTCTGGATCGGACTCTTGTTCAATATACAAGGTATCGACGTCTACCTTGATTCCATCACCTAGTTTATGGTCTGTCATAGTCAACCTCGTGATCGGCAATTGATGCCCTATGGTAGCATTTTAGCCAGCGTCAAAAACTGGTCCAAATTCAAAGTTTCGGCGCGGGCTTGAGGGTTGAGGCCGGCTTCCACGATTCTCGTCTCTGGCAATACCTCTTTCAGGTTGTTGCGCAGTGTTTTGCGTTTATTGGCAAAGGCCATACGCGTGGCTACAGAGAGCTTTTTAACGGTTTCTTTGTCTGGTGAAGTGGGCAATGGTGTGAGCCGCACTACGGCAGATTGTACTTTTGGAGGCGGAGTGAATGCGCTGGGTGGAACGATGAATAACTCGTGCACATTGAAACAACTTTGCATAAGCACACTGAGCCGACCGTAAGCGCGGGAACCCACTGATGCACAGAGCCGATCAACCACTTCTTTTTGAAGCATAACGTGAATGTCTGCTATGCAGCCGCGTGCCTCAAGCAGGTTAAGTAGTAAGGGTGTTCCAATGTTATAAGGTAGATTACCCACTATACGTAGCGGTGAATCCTGCGCTAATTCTGGCCAGTTTATGTTAAGCACATCGGCTTCATGAATGGTGAGCTTTGGGTTTTTACGTTGCTGTAGTTTTGCGATTAAATCTCTGTCAATTTCAATCACCTGCAATGAATCAACTCGTTCAAGCAGTGGCAATGTTAGCGCGCCAAGCCCAGGGCCAACCTCTATTATGATTTCAGCTGGTTGGGGATTAACAAATTCAATAATTCGATCGATGACTAAATTGTCGTTAAGAAAATTCTGCCCAAAACGTTTGCGCGGCTGATGATTCAATGTGGGATTGCACTCTGTTCGACCGTTGCCATGCTTACAGCCATTTTTACTGCAGCTATTAGACTACCGGTCTCAATATTACCGGTACCCGCTTTATCAAGTGCGGTACCGTGATCAACACTGGTTCTTATTATGGGTAGCCCCAGGGTAATATTAACTGCAGAGCCGAAACCGGCGTATTTCAATACCGGCAAGCCCTGATCGTGGTACATCGCCAATACAGCATCGGCATCGTTAAGGTGGTGCTGGGTAAATAAAGTGTCTGCGGGCAAAGGACCAATTAGATTCAAGCCGCGAGCACGTAATTTTTCCAGACACGGAATAATAATATCCAGTTCTTCACGGCCAAGATGGCCATCTTCACCGGCATGTGGATTCAAACCGCACACAAGAATTCTTGGCTTGGCAATGGCAAAGCGTGACGTTAATTCCTGGTGCAATATGTTCAACACACGGGAAATACTCTGTTCGGATATGGCTGCAGCCACGGCAGACAGGGGCAGGTGTGTTGTGGCAAGCGCCACGCGAAAATCGCCGGCGGCCAGTAACATGACCGGATCGCTGGCTGATTTATCTGCCAGGTATTCCGTGTGCCCGGTAAAAGCGATGCCGGCATCGTTAATTATGCTTTTGTGCACCGGCGCGGTGATCATGGCGTTAAAGGTTTTGGCATGGCAGCCTTCAACGGCAACATCTAGAGTGCGCAACACGTAAGCGGCGTTGTCGCTGTCTAATACACCGGTTTGCACTGGTGCGCCTAATTCCAGATCAGCAACGCAAAGTACACCCGCTGCATCGGCTTTAGGTGCAGCTTTTGGGTCGTACGTTCTTACAGACAAAGGTAGCTTGAGTTGCGCTGCACGCGCTTCGAGTAGTGAACGATTGCCAATCGCCACCAATTCGTACTCACGTGACGATTGTGCCTGTAGTACGCTGAGGTCTGGTCCTATTCCGGCCGGTTCTCCGGTGGTTAGCGCAAGGCGAAGCATCGGCTGGTTTTAACCCCTGATTTCAATGAACGACTCATCGCGCAATCGACGCAGCCAGCGCTCTGTTTCTTGTTCAACTTTTTGTGTTCTTAGCGACTGCTCAGCCTGTTGGCGAGCTGTATCGTCTGTGGAATCGCGTTCTCGTCGGTCAACGACTTCGAGTATGTGCCAACCAAACTGGGTTCGAAACGGTTCACTGATTGTGCCAGCTTCCAATCCGATTGCAACCGATTCAATTTCTTCAGGCATTTGACCTTTAAAAAACCACGGTAGCTCTCCACCTTTTGATGCACTGTTCGGGTCTTCACTGAATTCCTGCGCCAGTGCTTCGAACGGTTCACCAGCAATAATGCGTTGCCTGATATCGCGTAGCTTTTGTTCGGCGTTGTCTAAGTC
This sequence comes from uncultured Granulosicoccaceae bacterium, assembly GCA_938045275.1. Lineage (GTDB taxonomy): Bacteria > Pseudomonadota > Gammaproteobacteria > Granulosicoccales > Granulosicoccaceae > Granulosicoccus. The sequence goes on along the minus strand of CALIMV010000185.1, from coordinate 42,177 downwards.
AGTGGCAATGAATATGTGCCTGGCCAGGGTTTCTGCTCGAAGCCCGTCAGATTGATCGCCTTTGTCAGTTAGTTTGACGATATGGAATCCGTTTGGACTACGCAGCGGTTCGCTAATTTCTCCAACAGACATATCTACTAATGCTGTTGCCAGAAACTCTGGCAGTTCCTGCAATACTCGCCACCCGAGATCACCACCCTCCAGCGCACGAACACCATCGGAGTTAGCCGCTGCGGCTTCAGCAAAGTCTTGGCCTGCCTGCAGTTTTTCCAGCACCGAATTTGCACGTGTGCGAGCTTTCTCGACTTCGGCTTTTGCTGCAGATGCTGGCACGGCCAGCAAAATATGCTGTACGCGGTAGCGCTGTTGCTGCTCGCCTTTTTTTGAAGCGCTGACGTAGTCGTCAATTTCCTGCTTGGATACGCGAATTCGCGATTGCACATCACGTTGCACGAGGCGGCTTAATAGCAGTTCGGTTTCGATGGACTTTCGGTAGTAGTTATAGTCAAAGCCCTGGGAAAGCAGTGTTTGCTGAAATTGCTGGCTGCTCATGTTGTTACCCTGGGCCACTTGTTCTATGGCGCGATTAACGCTGGACGCGTCAACGGCTATGCCGAGCTTGGCAGCATGCTGTCGTTGAATTTGTTGATCGATCATGCGTTGAAGCACACGCTCGCGAAACACCGAGTCGTCGGGCAGGTTTTGGTTGTTTGCCTTGGCTTGTAGTTTCAAATAAGTGACCTCAGCATCTAGCTCACTTGAAAGGACAACCCCTTCATTAACTACCGCAACAATGGTATCGATAACCACATCGGCAGCGAAAACACGCGCACTATTGGCGGTAGTAAGGCAGCAGAGCAGCGCAATGGCAATTAGTTTAGTCATCAGAATTCGTCTCGGTAGTCCCGTATGGCATTTTCTAGCAATTCACCATAATCTTGGCCAAGCGGTGCCAGGCCTTTTAATACGAGTTGTAAAAATACATTGAAATCATGGACGTCGCCATCATCTGCAATGAAGCGTCGTGCCGCTATTCTGAATGCCCAGCAGCAACTGTCATATTGAACACCCAGCAGCGACTCCAGACTTTGATGGGCATCCAGAGAATAGTTCCAACGACCTGCAATACGCCAGCTGTTGCCGATGGGCCAAACGGTTGAAATATCGAGCTGTTCTGTTTCTGCACTGCTGCCTGTGTTGACCGTGCGATGAGCAAAGTTCAGGATTTTATTGTCATCAGGTCGGTAGCCAAGCAAAATAGAGCCGCGCACTGTGGATTTATTGTTTGGATCCCACTGCATTTGCCCTCGGGCAAACCATTGGTTGGGCAGTGCGGCAGAAACTTCACTAACAATATCAGACCCAGTGTCATCTTCAGTGGCGTTACCCACGAGAGCTACGCGTCGATCATCGAAGTAGAGTATTTGGCCAATACTGCCGCGAAAGGTTTCTCGCCCACTTGTGCCATCGAGAAACCGACTGGTAAGTGCAACAGATAACTGGTTTGCATCGGCGATGCGATCAGCGCCGGAGAATCGGTTTTCGCGAAACAGTTGTGAAATGCTGAAATCGAGTTCAGCGCTGTCAAACAGCTCAATTTCACTCTGGTCAACGTACGGTACACGTAAATAGAACAAACGGGGTTCAAGTGTTTGAACCGAGCCTTGATTGTCGGTGGCGCGATCAAAAAACAATCCGCTGTCTAATGAGAAGGTCGGCACGCTTCGGCTCTGTTTGGAACGTTGATCGTTGTTAGTGTTGGTTAGTGAGTAAAGTGAGAAACGGTAGCTGGCCGAAGGCGTCACAAACCATGAGTCACCCGATACAGGCCATGATAGGCGTGGTTTAAAATCGAATCGCGAACCGGTAAAACCGTCAACCGAGTTGTTGCGATCAAAATACACCAGCTCGGTGGCAACCGATGTTCGCACACCCAGTTCGTCTTTGGGTGTTTCCCAGTTGGCCGTTAACTGTGGAAGCCGTTGATATGGTCGCTCGTCTGCAGGTATATCCTCATCGACCGTTTGATAAGACTGAAGTCGCACAAGGGCAGTTAGTGGTCCGCGTTTAAATCGCAAGTCGGCGCGTCGATCAAGATGGGTGATACTGGCCAGTTGCAGACTATTCCCAAGGTCTGCAAAGTAGTCTTGGTCGCTAACGCGACTCGCGTTAATTTCAGAGGTCCAGTAAGAGCCAAAGCTCCCTTGATGCCGTACTTGTGAAAATGCTCGTCTACGTCCGTCAAGGGCTCTGTCGTTCAAGTACTCATAGTCAATTATCCAATTGCCCTGACGATTCAGGTATCGCAACTCGGTTTGTAACTGTGTGCCACGCCTTTGCGTGAACCTTGGGACAAACGTTGCATCGAGATCCGGCCGAATATTCCAGTACCACGGTATTTGTAATTCGAACCCTGTTTTTTCACCGCGAGCAAACATGGGGGCCAAAAAACCGGTTTTGCGTTTTGGACTGATCGGAAAGCTGAATCGGGGTACCCACAACAGTGGCGCGCCTTTGAATACCACCGATAGATTTTCAGCTGTTCCGATACCTTCGTCTGGATACAAGCGCAGTTTTTTGGCACGCAGAAACCAACTTCTGTCTCCAGGTGGACAAGAAGTGTAAATAGCGCCATCCAGTGTGAAGTGGCCTTCTAAATTGCGTTGCATATGCGCAGCCGAACCGGTCGCCCGCTTTCCGTTAACATCAAACTCAAAAATTGTTTCATCGGTGGAAAACAGATTGTCGTCCATGTCAATGACGGCATTGTTGCTTTCCAAACGCACACCATCGGCTATAAAGCTCAGTGCACCGTCTACGCGAACTTCACCAGTCAGAGCGTTGTATTCGGCATCCTGCGCGGTCAGCACTCTATTTTGATGCCTGATGGTGGTATTGCCATTGAGCGTGTATACGCCGTCTTCACCGACCATTTTGTCAGCCTCCGCCAACACATCTGTCTCGGGGTCGGTGAATACCGCGTTGCCGGGTTCATACACGAATGAGGGTGCAGGGCATTGAAAAGCGCTAGCGTAGCCGGGCGTCAGTATCAGTCCTAGCAGCCCGGTGGCTATTGTTGTGCAACGGATGATGATGGATCCACAAGAGAACATTACGTAACGAGATAATAGACCGCTTTTGTTTTAAACTAAAGCCTTGAGCAATGTAGCGATACAATCCGTTTCAGCCGTGTCAGATCCCAACTCTAGTACGCCATCCAGTCCCGCAACCGGTCCCCATATAGATCCCAGCTGGCAGCATTTGCTCCAAAATGAGTTCGAGCAGCCGTATATGAAGGAATTGCGCGAATATCTGGCATCACGTAAGCAGAAGAAAGCGGTGGTATTCCCGCATTCAAGCAATTGGTTCAACGCATTTTCATTGACCCCTAGAGACGATGTAAAAGTTGTAATCTTGGGTCAGGACCCGTACCACGGGCCCGGTCAGGCCCATGGCCTGAGTTTTTCAGTGCCTCAGGGAGTGAAAGTGCCACCTTCGTTACTGAATATTTACAAGGAAATTGATGCAGATTTAGGCAATGGTGATGCGATGTTGGCCAATTGCAGGTCAGGTTGTTTAACCGATTGGGCCAAACAGGGTGTATTTTTGCTCAACAGTGTATTGACCGTAGAGCAGGGACAAGCTGCAGCCCACCAGGGGCGGGGCTGGGAGACCTTTACAGACAGTGTGATAGCCCATTTAAGCAGCGAGCGAGAACAGCTGGTTTTCCTTCTGTGGGGAAGTTATGCGCAGAAAAAAGGTCAGATAATCGATGCCAAAAAGCACCTGGTACTGAAATCTCCACACCCATCTCCATTGTCGGCGCACCGGGGATTTCTCGGCTGTCGTCACTTTTCTCAAACTAACAACTACCTTCTACAGACAGGGCAGTCAGCCATCGATTGGTTTCAAGTGTCCTAAGCAACCATATCAGAGGGCGGCATGGGATACAGAAAAGTCATTTGGGCGTTGAGCTTGCCAGTAATATTGGTGGCGTTTTTGTTGTCTACGTGTTCGTTGAATTCCCGAGAGGAACCGGAACCCGAGCCAGAAGCCGCGGCCGCGGCCGAAACCCAGAAAGAGACTGATACAACGCCACAGATAAAGTTGTCCGAATCGATGTACCTGAATCGGGATGAGGTACGAGATTACATCAACGAAGTAAGCAAAGAGCATCAGCTTGACCCAAACAAGCTCGCCGTTCTTTTTGCGCAAATCAAATCTCAACAATCGGTGCTCGATGCTGTATCGCGTCCAGCAGAAAAAGTACTGACCTGGGCTCAATACCGGCCCATTTTTATCAGCCAAAAGCGCATTGATGCGGGTCGTGAATTTATGCGCGAACACGCCACCACACTTGCAAGAGCAGAGCAGGAATTTGGGGTTCCAGCCAACATAATTGCGGCTATTATTGGTGTAGAGACCTTTTACGGGCAGGTTATGGGCAAGCACCGCGTGCTTGAGTCTGTAGCCACACTAGCGTTCGACTATCCTCCACGCGCCAAGTTTTTCAAATCTGAACTGACCGAGTTTCTTGTTTTGTCACAATCGGAAAAGTGGGATACAGCCGCAGTAAAAGGCAGTTATGCTGGTGCTATGGGGTGGCCGCAGTTCATCTCCAGTAGCTATCGACATTATGCAATTGATTTCGACAATGACGGGCAGCGGGATTTGTTTAACAGCGTGCCGGATGTCATCGGATCTGTTGCGAATTACTTGAATGAGCATGGTTGGGAGACGGACAATCCTGTAGCTGTTTCGTTATCGGTGAGCGAGAAACAGCGAGCGGCTGTGAACGCATTACAACGTAAGTCGTTGAAACCTGCAATTTCCCCGGCAAAGCTTAACGAGCTTGGTTTTAAGATAGAAGGCGCAAATCGTGTCAGTGTTATGAATTTACAAGGAAAAAGTGGCGAAGAGGCGTGGGTGGGCTATAAAAACTTCTACGTCATTACTCGTTACAATCACAGTGCCTTGTATGCACTGGCAGTTTTTCAACTTGGTGAGTTGTTGACCAACTGAGTCGCGAAATAGCAAAGCAGTATTAGGAGATGTAAGATTCATGCACGCATACACAAAGGGAATGACATGATCGGGATTAGCCGTTATACCCACCCTAATTTTCGACCATTTGTTGCGGTTGTTCTCGCAATGGCCATTTCCGGTTGTGCCAACAATGGCCAGTTAAAACGCTCTGAAAGCAGACAATCAGAACCTGTTGCTCAGCATGCTGTGCCCGACTATGTGCGTAACCTGCCCAAATCTCTTACCGGTAATATGTCGGAGTACACCGTGTTCGGCAGGCGCTATTCGGTACTGGATTCAGCAGCCGGGTTCACCGAACAGGGCACTGCTTCCTGGTACGGCAAGAAGTTTCACGGTCGGAAAACCTCCAGCGGTGAAATTTATGACATGCATAGTTTAACTGCCGCCCACAAACATTTGCCTCTGCCTACTTATGTTCGGGTGACCAATTTGGAGAACAACTACTCTGTGGTGGTCAAGGTTAATGATCGTGGTCCGTTCGTTGGTGATCGAATTATCGATTTATCACTCGCGGCAGCGATGGAACTGGATATGAAAGAACAGGGCACTGCGAACGTTCACATTGAGGCGTTGTCTACTCACTTGGTGGCAGAGAACGCAGCAACAGAGAATGACAATACCTCGAGCCAGGCGGTTGTGGCGTCGAATGAAACGTTGACAAACGAGAGCGAAACCAATGCGCCTGAGTTGATCGAGCCGGTATTGGCCGCGGTACCGTTACAAGAACCTGCGATTGTAATAGAGCAATTTGAGACTGAGGTAGAACCGGCAGAAAAAGGCGACCTGTCACTGCCTGCAGACATTGCAAGCGAAATCGGCAATAGCAACGAAGGGTATGTTGAATTGGATGCAAAAGCTGATACAGCTTTGGTCGCTGCGCCCACTGTCGAACAACCTAGTGAGGCTCCGCAAATGGCTGCTGCCTCACAACTCGAGGTGGCTAATACTATTCAGGGCTCCGAAGGGGGTTATTTTATCCAACTTGGTGCGTTCGCTCATGCTCCGAATGCAGAAGCCCTGGTAGATGATGTAGTACGAAAAATCGGATTGACAGCTTTTATTGAAAAGGATGAGATGAGCGAAATATACAGAGTCAAAATGGGACCTTATGAAAAGGGCGATAAGCTTGAAACCACCATGACAGAACTGGCGGATATCGGAATCGAGAGTTATCCCAGACAGGCTGTCGATCGCTGAATAAACACGTCCCGACGTCAGTATATTTAAACTAATATTCGTTGCGCTTCACTAATTGCGTAGCCAGATTGTTTTTTACTATTTAATTGCCCATGCAGATTTATCCAGACACGCTCGTGCGTTCATTTCATTTTCTTGCGCTTTTCTTGGCAGCATTTTTCAGTGCCACAGTACACGCTGCGCCATTGCCAGCGCCTCCTCAGCTGTCGGCCAAGAGTTATTTGCTCATCGACAATATCAGCGGCGAAGTACTTGCGGAGAAGAACCCGGATGGTCGAATCGAACCGGCCAGCCTAACTAAATTAATGACCGCCTATCTTGTAGCCAGTGAAATTAAACGCGGCACGCTAACAGAAGCTGATCCGGCCATTATCAGTGAATATGCTCAGTCAATGCCTGGTTCACGTATGTTTGTTGAGGCTGGTAAATCGGTCTCTATTGGCGAGCTTTTACGTGGATTAATCGTGCAATCGGGTAACGATGCCAGCGTCGCATTAGCCGAACACGTTGCTGCAAGCGAGCCTGGTTTTGTATCCATGATGAATCGCATGGCTGAGTCGCTAGGTATGGCAAATACCCATTTTACCAATGCCTCTGGTCTGCCCGATCCAGACCATTACACAACCGCGCGAGATCTGTCGATTATTGCTCGTCGCATGATTCAGGATTTTCCGGAGCATTATAAACTGTATTCGCAAAAGTCATACACGTTCAACGATATAGAGCAGAACAACCGCAATAAACTGTTGTGGCGGGATGCATCGGTAGACGGTATGAAAACAGGGCACACACAAGCCGCTGGTTACTGTCTTGTGGCCTCTGCGGTTCGAGATGACATGCGCCTTATTAGTATTGTGCTCGGAACAGGCAGCGATAAGACCCGAATGGCAGAAACACAGCGGTTGCTAAACTACGGTTTTCGTTTTTTTCAAACCAAACGAATTTATGAGGCCGGTGAAGTAGTACAAACGGCGCGAATCTGGATGGGTAAATCAGAAGAAATTCTATTGGGTGTTGAAGAAGATCTGTACGTTACGCTGCCACGCGATGCCTTTGAGTCCTTGCACAGTCAGATAGAGTTGAGTAGTTATATCAAGGCACCAGCGCGTATTGGTCAGGAGTTCGGTCGATCGGTTCTCACCGCCGATGATAAAATCATCAGCGAAGTCCCGTTGTTGGCATTGCAAAAGGTTGAGGAAGCCGGCGTATTTCGACGTATGAAGCATTCAATATTACGATACTTTCAGTAAGTGGCCACTACAGACCTAGACGGGGAGTCGTCCCTGATAAAATTTCCCGCTGCAATATCCGTCAAGGCAATGGGATTGAACGAACCCGATTTTAAAACACTGGTTCTCGAACTGGTACAGCCACATCTTGAACCGGCCAAGCCTTCCAAAGTAGTGACGTCCTTGAGCAGTAAAGAGAAATACATTTCGGTTCGAGTTCATTTTACTGCCCTGAATCAAGCGCAAGTTAACCGTATCTATGCAGCCTTGCAGGGCGAACCTCGTGTGAAGTTCACGCTCTGAATATTCAACAGCTAGGCGTGCGGGACTATGTTAGCGTGTGGGAAAACATGCGAGCCTTTACCGATTCGCGCGATGTGTCAACGGCGGATGAGCTTTGGGTCGTTGAACACCCATCAGTGTATACGTTGGGTCAGGCTGGAAAACGAGAGCACATTCTTAACCCGGCCAATATTCCAATAGTCGAAACAGACAGGGGTGGGCAAGTTACTTACCATGGTCCAGGCCAGATCATTGTCTACACGCTGTTCGATCTAAAGCGGGCAAAAATAGGCATTCGAGAACTGGTTGTTCGGTTAGAGAACGCTGTTATTGATACGTTAAGCCAATTTAATGTTACGGCGCGAGGACGTCGCGATGCGCCTGGTGTCTATGTTGGGGATGCAAAAATTGCAGCACTGGGATTACGCGTTCGCCGTGGGTGTTCTTTTCACGGTCTTTCGCTGAATATTGACGTAGATCTTGCGCCATTTTCGGGTATTAACCCTTGTGGACACGTGGGATTGGAGGTCACCAGTTTGAACAAATTGGGCACCACTTACAGTAAAGTAGCGGTAGTGGAGTGCCTTTTGCAGTCACTGATATCGCACCTTGAAACAGCTGATACACTGTCATGATGGATTACAAAGCACCTTCAAGAAACCACCCAGAAAGCCATCAACGTGGCGCATCGAAGCTGGCACGCATACCGATCAAGGTGGCGCCTCAAACCACTCGGCTAAAAAAGCCGGAATGGATTCGTACACGGGTAACTAATAATCCACGGGTGCAGGAAATTAAACGACTCATGCGTGAGTTGAATCTTTCGTCGGTATGCGAAGAGGCAGGGTGCCCGAACCTGGGTGAATGCTTTAGCCACGGCACTGCTACGTTCATGATAATGGGCGATATTTGCACTCGTCGTTGTCCGTTTTGCGATGTTGCCCATGGCAAGCCTAATCCGCTTGATGAGAAGGAACCTGAGAATCTGGCCAAGGCCATCGGACAATTGGGATTGAAATATGTTGTCATCACGTCTGTTGATCGTGACGATCTACGTGATGGTGGCGCAAGCCATTTTGATGCCTGTATCAAAGCTGTGCGAGCAGCATGCCCTGGCATTCAAATAGAGGTGTTAGTGCCCGACTATCGTGGGCGTATGGATAAAGCCCTGGAAGCCATGGCACACAATCCGCCCGATGTATTTAATCATAACCTGGAGACGGTGCCGCGATTGTACAAGCAATGTCGTCCCGGCTCAGACTACCAATACTCACTGAATTTATTAATGAACCATAAGGCGCGTTTCCCCGATGTGCCAACAAAATCCGGCCTGATGCTGGGGCTGGGTGAAACAATGGATGAGGTGGAGCAGGTCATGCAAGACTTGCGTGCCCACAACGTCGATATGCTTACGCTGGGGCAGTACTTGCAACCCAGCAGCGCCCACTTGGCCGTTGAACGTTTTGTTCACCCAACTGAATTCGACGCGCTTGCTGTATTGGGTGACAAGCTGGGATTTTCACATGTTGCCAGTGGGCCAATGGTGCGTTCGTCGTACCATGCTGATCGACAAGCCGCTGCGGCTCACGTTGCCGAAGGGTAGTTTCGGCGAAGCGCGATAGGCCAGAAAAGCCAGTTGGTCCTAGAACAATCCTTGTTCTAGTTCAACCAGATCAGTCCAGCTTTGCACGAATGGAAGCCTTCTAGCAGGCGCATTGAAACTGGACTGCGGGTACTTTGAACAAGACAGCATCGCAGTGCAACCACTTAACCTGGGTAATGAGATGGGCGAGACTATTTATGCGTATGCAAAGCGTTAGATGTGCGTTGGGGCACAATTAAACTCGTAGCCACCGGAGTAAACATGGCCAAACGTATTTCGCAACTCGTACGGGTTGATAATTCAGCCGCGGTATTTTTGGTAAAAAAATGGCGTAAACTAGCTCTGACTCCACTTTAAAGGACTATTGGAAAATGCGTCTCGCAGGAATTTATTTAAGTTTATTGCTGGTAACAATTCTGTCTGCATGTGGTGGCGGAAGCGGTGACGATAATGCCGCCCCCGAAATAATGGACAATACGCAAATTCTTGAAACAACCAGTGGGACAACGACCGGTGAAACTGATACAGGATTAACAGATGCAGGAGGCACAGATGCAGGAGGTACAGATACGGCTGGCACAGATACGGGTGGCACTGGCACAGGCTTGGTTTACGTAACGCCCGAGGGTATTGCGCAGTGTTCTGTAGATGATATTAAAAGTCGTGTTGATTTTGATATGCGAGATTATTATATCTTCTACGATCAGGTTCCAACATTGAATCTTGATGATTACGATTCGGGGAACGCGCTTATTCAAGATTTGCGTGTGAATCCGGATATCTACAGTTCTGTGAATGATGCGTCCACTCAAACAGCACTGTTTTCGGCGGGCAGAACCCAAGGCTTTGGGTTCAGGTTCAGACCGTCTACAGACAATGTTGTTCGCTTTCAAGGTGTTCAAATAGGTTCGCCTGCTTATGACGCGGGTATATTGCGGGGTGACGAGTTAATTACGTTAAACGATCTACCCATATCCGATTTTACAAACGAAGATCTTGCGCAAATATTCAGCCCGGATAACACCGAAGCGATAAGCATGAGCATCCGCACCGGTGATGAAGAACCACGTACGGTGAGCGTCACGCAGAGTGAGTTTCGTTGGGTGACCGCGTCTGCAGCAACTCGATTTACGCCAAATACAGATGCGAGTTTGCCAACCCTTGGGTATCTGGCAATTGATGTATTTCTCGCCACAACCCAGGATGAAATTGATGCGGCACTCCAATTACTGGAAAACGATGGAGGATTTGACGAACTTATTATCGACCTTCGCTATAACACGGGTGGTGTAACATCTGTGGCTCAATATTTGGGTGCTGTGGTTGGCGGTGAAGCGGTAGAAGGTCAAGTTTTGCTGCAGAACCTATGGAACGATAAGTACGCTGCATTTAACCGCACAGAAATATTTGAGAAGGTCGACAAGCCATTGAATTCACCAAGAGTATTTGTTTTGACCACTGGCTCCACTGCATCGTCATCGGAAATCTTTATAAACTCATTAAAGCCTTATATTGATGTCGTTGTCATTGGCGGTGTTACAGGAGGCAAGCCTTTTACTTCAATTCCTCAAACCTTTTGCGATAAATCGATCAATGCAATGTCATCGCTACGCGTTAACTCAGCAGGTGTCAGTGTACTTGGTGGTATTCAACCTGATTGTTTTATAGCCGATGCCTGGAATACTCAGGCCGACTCGGTGGAAGACCCACTTGTCGCGGGTGCGTTGTTCTATGCCAGTCAAGGTGGTTGTCCTACAAATATTGTGGCTGATGCGGGTGGCTTGGAACGCAAGGCACTGGCGGGCCCAACTTTCGAACCGAAAGTATTGGCCAATTTTGCTGTCGGAAATTAACACAGGTACCGGTAATAAGTTTATTTGCCATCGGCACACCTATGATAGGTAAACGGATGTTAGGTGAGCCGATGGTATTGCTTAATACCTAATTGTGGAACGATCAAATTTTTCCTTTAAACAAAGTTCGCAGCGCCTCGATGCGCTTACGATTAGCGCCTAAGTCACTTTGCCCAATTCTTGATGCGCTGCGAATGTGCAATACACCGCTATCATTGTCGAGCAGTAATTCAAGGTCATCTGTAAAACCCATCAATGCAGTTTTGTACGTTGCATGCAGGTAGTTGGTATTCTGGGTGATGATTTTTGTGTTTTTTTGCGCTGCAATCAGTGCTGCTATTTGCTTAATAACCTCGGAATCCGGTCCTTGATAAGCTATTGGCTCAACACGGTTTTTCTTTTCACTGGCTGTAGATGCTGTGCAGTTGAGTAAATTGTCGCAGCCCGATAACGTGGGCATTGAGCCTTCCGACATGACCAATCCCGTAGCGATACGATTGGCTGAGAAATAGCCTATTGACAGCCTCAGCAAAAGGCAGAGTACTAATAAGGCAATAACAACGATGACTAATTTTTGCATTTAGCGCTACTCGATATAATACTTGCATGGCTACCCAATGCTAGCATGGCTACATTACATAACAACGTTGCACAACTGCATTGCAAAACTGCATTGCAAAACTATGGGGAGAGCCGTTGAGTTTGCCACGCGCCTGCATCGGTTTTCGTATAAATAAACCGATCGTGCAATCGATCATCACGGCCTTGCCAAAATTCATAGCGAACGGGTTGTAATTGATACCCGCCCCAAACAGCCGGGCGGGGTACGTTGCCGTCAGGGTATTGCTCGTGCAGAGCACTCACTTTGCTTTCCAGTTCTGATCGATTGGCTACCGGTGCTGATTGAATGGAGGCCGCCGCACTGAATCGGCTGCCTTCAGGGCGTGAGTAAAAATAGTCATCGGCTTCGGCTGGGTCCAGAGCGACAACCTGTCCTTCTATTCGCACTTGACGCTCTAGTTCGCACCAATAGAACAGTAAGCTAGCGCGCGGGTTTTCCGCAAGTTCTGAACCTTTATCACTGCGCTGATAGGTGAACCAGACAAACCCGGATTCATCAAATTTCTTTAAGAGCACAATGCGCACGTGTGGTTGCCCGGTGCTGTCTGCAGTGGCAAGGGCCATTGCCGAGGCGTCAATAATTTTTGCGTCTCGCGCGTGCTTCATCCACTGAGTGAATTGTGCGATCGGTGTTTCTGCCAACTCACTTGCTGATAGGCTACTGGCCGAATAGTCTCGGCGCTCTTCGATCAAATTTTCAACTGAATCGTTACTCATGTACGCTCACCTATGCTGTTAAATAGTACGGCAAATTACATCAACACTAGTACAGTATACGTAGTCAAGCGTAAAACGGTGCGTCGCAATCAGGATTGGATCAAGTTTACTGCTAAAATACGTCATCCAATACGGGAGAATCCCATGCCTTCATTTGACGTTGTATCAGAAGTAGACCAGCATGAGCTAAGCAATGCTATCGATCAAGCCAGCAAAGAAATTACGAATCGTTTCGATTTTAAAGGCACCTCGTGTGACGCTAAGCTAAACGACGGCGCAGTGGTACTGACCGCTGATAGCGATTTTCAAATCCAGCAAATGCATCCCATTTTGTATAAGAAGCTGAGCTCTCGATCCATCGATGTTGGGTGTCTAGAAGCGGGTAAAGTTGAAACATCCGGTAAGGGAGTTAAGCAAATCATAAAGGTTCGAGTTGGTATTGATAAAGATATTGCCAAAAAAGCAATTGCCAAAATCAAAGAATCGAAAATCAAAGTACAAGCGCAAATACAGGGTGATCAACTGAGAGTTAATGGCAAAAAGCGTGACGACTTGCAGGCCACCATGGAGCTATTAAAAAAAGCAGAGTTAGGTTTGCCATTTCAGTATCAGAACTTTAGAGACTAAAAGAGTCAAATCAGGTAACGTTTTAATTTGACACAGTATTCAATGATTTGGTGAGCCTACGCACGGTCAATATGATAAATATCAAAACGCGTGTTTGCTGAGTGCACAGTGCTTATATTTCCGGTGAAATTGTGTTCGGTAAAACTATGCCCGGTGAAATTCTGTCTGGTAAATTGTGTTGTGTCCGCTAGTGGCGGTGCACCTTTTGGCCTTTTGACAACAACACGGTAGCTGGCTTTGTTTAATGCAGAATTGAGTAATTTAGCGCCATTGTTATCAGGGCCGATCAATTCATGCAGCAGCTGCATGCCTTTTTTAACCAGAGCTTTGCTCCGTGTTTGGGGGTACATTGGGTCGAGATAAATAATATCGGCGCCGGCGTTGCCATGGTTGTTCAGGTACTGAACCGAATCTGTGTTGATAACGCTGATATTGTGCGCAGGGTTGCATCCATTCCGCTCTCCAAGTGTACTATCTGATGCGGCAGCGGCTGCAGTATTGCGCGCATTGTCTAGCGCCTGCATCAGCATAGCTGCCAGCACCGGCGAAGCCTCCAAAAGCTGCACTTTGCATCCCAAACTTGCCATCATCCAACCATCGGTACCAAAACCTGCTGTCGCATCGATAATGCTGGGCGTTTGGCCTGTACGCTGCCTAAATTTTTTTACACTCAGGGCACGCGCCAGTGGTTGTGAATGAAAATTTGCCTCCCGTGATCGTTGTATGCCTTTGCCACGGATAAAATCGATTTCGACGGAAAGCCCATCGGGTCGTATCAGACTGAGCTCTAATGGTTTGACCAGCAAGGTCCATGGGCTCGAGTTGCCGTCTGCTACCGATTCCTGTGACTCGCTGAATTCCTCGACCGGCAATCCGGTCAGTTGCGCCAATCGGTTAGCTTCGGCCGTACAGTCCGGCTGCGACGCGCGAACGACGATCTGTGGCGCGCGCCAATTCATGGCTGTAAGTCATTCATGTTGTGCGTATCATTGCCGCAGGTTCTAGAACGTTGAGATTATAAGTGGATCGGCAACAATTGCGGCGCTTGCGATTGCGCGTAGCCGCCAAGCTCATGATGGTTTTGGGGTTTATTGGCATCATGTATGTGGTGTTGTCCATGGTGTTCTCAAGCGATCCCGATTCTCGGGTATTGCCAACAAAAGTGGTGGATATCGGTGGCATGCGCGCTGGAGAGGTTCGTATCGTGTTATGGGAGGGCCAACCGGTACTGATCTACCATCGAACAGATCAACAAGCACAGGCGCTAAAGGCCGCTGATACGCGACTGCTTGATGCCGAATCAACAAAGTCAAGGCAACCCTCGTGGGCAAAAAATGAGCAACGCTCCAGCCTGCCTGAGTATTTCGTCAGTATTGGGGTCGGCACCGATTTTAGTTGCCCTATTGATCTGCTGCCAGCTTCGCAGGAGCCTTTTATGGACAAACCATGGGCTGGCGGATTTGTCGATGAATGTCGCGGTGCGCGCTATGATTTTGCCGGGCGTGTTTACTCCGGGCAGTATGCTGACCAGAATTTGATCGTGCCGCAATACCGGATTAAGGACAACGTGTTGATTCTGGGTGGTTGAAGTCATCAGTTAGGCTGTCATTCGCATTTACGCCAATCTGGGACTTCGCTTTAGTCAGTAATGCGGTGGAACCTCGTCACCGACGCCTGGAGGTGTCCCTGGCTCATTCATTGTGTCAAGTTTTCTTTGCAGATCAGTATTGGCTTGGCGCAGTTGTTCTATATCGCGATATTGCCGCAGAACAACGTCATTAAGCTGCTGCACGGTGACTTCCAAATCCATCATTTTCAGCTCTAACTGTTCGAGCCGAACTGAATCGTCGTTTATTTGAGTCATGATAGTTTGGTCAGATCGGTAGAGTAAGTTGGCTAATATCGCGCATCGGGCAGCGGGTTAGCGCTCATTATGCTAAATTTTCAATAATAACTCTTCAGCTGTTGGAAATTACGTGGCACTTACCACTGACGATATAAAGCAAATTGCTCATTTGGCTCGCATTGGCGTGGATGAAACCACACTGGAACCTTTGCGGGCTGATCTATCAACCGTGCTTGAGCTGGTGGAACAGCTCAACGCAATCGACACTAATGGTGTTGAGCCTATGGCACACCCAGGTAACGCCGAACTGCGGCTAAGACCCGACATGGTGAGTGAAAGCGATCAACGCAAAACCCTACAGGAACCAGCGCCAGCGGTGGAGCAGGGTTACTTTCTCGTTCCTCGTGTTATTGAATGATTTAACCCTCAGTGCGTACAGCAAACTTGAAGGACTTTATATTCAGCGTGTGCGGATGTGTTGCTTTTGTAATTAATTAACACAATTCACACCTAATCGATTGAAACCGAAATCATGTATGAAAAAACACTTGCCGAGCAATCTCGCATGCTCGCCAATGGTGAATGTTCAAGCACAGAACTCACCAAGCACTACCTGGACCGCATCGCGCGGCTCGATACCGATCTGAATTCGCTCGTCAGTGTGGATGCAGATTCGGCCCTTCAGGGTGCGGAGGATGCTGATAGAAAACGCAAAAGCAGTGCACCGAGTAATGCAGAAATGCCGCTGCTCGGTGTGCCGATGGTGCACAAGGACATATTTTGCGTGGCAGGTGGGCGCACGACCTGTGGCTCGCGCATGCTTGAACATTTCAATGCCCCTTACAGTGCAACGGTTGTGAACAAACTTAACGATGCGGGCATGGTTATGTTGGGCAAAGCTAACATGGATGAGTTCGCGATGGGTTCATCAAACGAGAACAGCTATTTTGGTGCGGTTAAAAACCCCTGGAAACGAGACTGTGTACCGGGTGGTTCATCGGGTGGCAGTGCTGCCTTGGTTGCAGCGCGATTGGCGCCTGTGGCAACCGGTACCGACACGGGTGGTTCTATACGCCAGCCTGCTGCATTTTGCGGTCTTACGGGTATCAAACCCACTTACGGACGCGTATCCAGGTACGGCATGATTGCCTTTGCATCAAGCCTGGACCAAGCGGGCCCATTGGCGACAACGGCCGAAGATTGCGCGATGGTGTTGCAGGCGATGGCCGGTTTTGATGAACGTGACAGCACAAGTAGTAACGAGCCGGTACCAAACTACATGGCTGATTTAGATAAACCGATTAACGGACTCAAGATTGGTGTACCGGAAGAGTACTTTTCGGCCGGACTAGATGATGGTGTTGCCACGCAGGTGCGCGCTGCGTTGGCAGAATTTGAAAAGTTGGGTGCAAAACTTAAGTCGATATCACTACCAAACCAGAGCATGTGCATTCCAGCCTATTACGTTGTAGCACCAGCAGAGGCTTCGAGCAATTTATCCCGTTTCGATGGTGTTCGCTTTGGTTATCGGTGCGAAGACCCTGTCGATCTTGACGACTTGTACACCCGTTCCCGCGGCGAAGGTTTCGGAGCTGAAGTAAAGCGACGCATCCTGATTGGTACGTATGCTTTATCGGCAGGCTATTACGATGCGTATTATTTACAAGCTCTGAAAGTTCGACGACTGATTAGCGACGATTTCGACGCAGCCTTTAAAGAAGTTGATGTGATTGCCGGACCCACAACACCAACTCCGGCGTTTCAAACCGGTGCAAAAACTGACGACCCCATAGCGATGTACCTTAACGACTTGTACACAGTATCAGCGAACCTGTGCGGACTTCCTGCAATATCCATGTCGTGTGGTGAGGTAGATGATTTGCCTGTTGGTTTGCAGTTAACCGGCAAACATTTCGATGAAGCGCGGTTATTACACGCTGCGCATAGTTATCAACAAACAACCGACTGGCATCGCCGAATGCCGGCCGGTATAGAGTGAGGCTGATATGAGCTGGGAAACCGTCATTGGCCTGGAAATACATGCGCAACTGGCCACGCGCAGTAAAATATTCTCTGGTGCTTCTACAGCATTCGGTGCCGAACCTAATACGCAAGCGTGTGCGGTTGATCTAGGCCTGCCGGGTGTGCTGCCGGTGGTTAATGCAGGCGTGGTAAACATGGCCGTGCGCTTTGGTTTAGCAACAGATGCACACATTACCAAGCGTTCGCAGTTTGCTCGAAAAAACTATTTCTATCCCGACTTGCCCAAGGGTTATCAAATATCTCAGATGGCATTGCCAATTGTTGGTGAAGGCGCAGTAACGGTGAGCCTGCCTGATGGTACCGAGAAAAAAATCAACATCACCCGAGCACACCTTGAAGAGGATGCAGGTAAATCAGTGCACGATTTGTTTGATGACTGCACCGGAGTTGATTTGAACCGTGCCGGTACACCGTTGCTTGAAATCGTATCAGAACCCGATATGCGTTCAGCAGTAGAGGCGGTGGCGTATGCCAGGCAAATTCACGCACTGGTTCGATATATTGATATATGTGACGGCAATATGCAGGAAGGGTCGTTTCGTTGTGATGCAAATGTGTCTGTGCGACCGAGTGGGCAAACAGAGCTCGGTACGCGAGCTGAAATCAAGAATCTGAATTCATTTCGTTTTCTTGAGCGAGCAATCCTGTACGAAGTTGATCGACAGATAGACTTGCTGGAAAGTGGTCAGAGTGTTGTCCAGGAAACGCGCCTTTACGATTCTGACAAAGATGAAACCCGATCGATGCGCTCGAAAGAGGAGGCAAACGATTACCGCTATTTTCCGGACCCTGATTTGCCTCCGTTGGTGATCGATAATGCGTTTATCGACTCAGTTAAGGCCGAAATGCCAGAATTGCCACAACTGCGCCGAGCACGCTTTATTAACGATTACAAACTCTCATCCACAGATGCGTCGGCATTAATGGGTGACAAGGCTACGGCTGAGTATTTTGAAGCGGTGCTTGAAGGTCAGACATTCCCAGCTAAATTGGCAGCCAATTGGATCATAGGTGAGCTATCTGGCCGATTGAACAAAGAAAACTGCACTATTGAGAATGCATCGGTGCAAGCGCCGCGTCTGGGCCAGTTGTTGGCGCGTATAGATGATGGCACTATTTCAGGAAAAATTGGCAAGCAAGTGTTTGATGACATGTGGGGCACAGATGCCAGTGCAGACGATATCATCGAGCAAAAGGGTTTGAAACAGATTACCGACAGTTCCGCAATAGAGGCCATGATAGATGATGTTATAGCTGCCAACCCATCTCAGGTAGCGGAGTACCAGGGCGGTAAGGAAAAATTGTTGTCGTTCTTCGTTGGCGCAGTTATGAAGGCGTCAAAAGGCAAAGCAAACCCTGGTCAATTGAATCAAATTCTGCGTGATAAACTTAAAAACGCGTAGTGTAGTATCAGCCTTTAACTGCTGTGCGGCGACGGGGCTGCTATTATTAGGGACATCAAGTAACAATTGGGATTAAATATATGACTACAAGCAGGCACTCGCGTCGTACAGTTTTGCAACTGTTACTTGCCGGCTCGGTTGTTTCCATGACAACCGGGTGCGAAACGTTACAATCATTAGGTCTGAAGCCTGCTGGCGCAAATACCGATGGGTCAGAGCTGGCCAATCGCGTACAACTCGCTCTGCGCAAGCATCCATACACATCACAGATAAGGGTCAGTGTTAGTAGCGATGGCGATGTTGTGATACTTAAAGGCCTGGTAAACAGTGAAAGCGATATCGCCAATCTCGAAATAGTAGCCGGTCAGGTTGAGGGTGTCAGGCATGCGCAAGTGGATGCATACGTTAGTAAACCCTAATGGTGATCGTAGGCCAATCTCAGTAAGTGCAGCGGGCACTTGCGGCTGTAGGCAAACGTGGAAAATGGGTTTTGCCGTTGGGATTGCTGGCAGCGCTGGCGTTCCCTCATTTTGCCGGATTGATGCAAGTGGCAATTGG
The DNA here is from genome assembly GCA_938045275.1 of uncultured Granulosicoccaceae bacterium. Lineage (GTDB taxonomy): Bacteria > Pseudomonadota > Gammaproteobacteria > Granulosicoccales > Granulosicoccaceae > Granulosicoccus. The sequence continues at coordinate 23,152 of CALIMV010000185.1, read as the reverse complement.
GCCGTTGCTGGTAGTACTGTTAGTCATCTCTTTTTTACAGCTGAACGACACTAGTCAAACATCGTCATTAATTGAAATCCCACCCGATGACTTGCTGTCGGCTAGCATGACACGAATGCTATTGCTGTTGCTCACTATGCAGCTGGTACTTCCGATTGTTGTGCTGTTCACAATGCGATTGTTATCGGTGCCAGTTGGCTGGCAAGTACCTATAACACTGGTTGGAGCGGCATCCTGTATTACGGGTGGGCCAAGTATTGTTATGATGCTAGGCGGCAACGGTGCTGCTGCCATTCGTTTGCTTGTCGTTTCAACACTTGCATTACCTGTTACCGCCTATCCAGTGCTGGCGTTGCTACCGTTGCACTCATCCCATATTATATTGGCTAGAACAGCCATTGTGCTTGCACTGGTTGTGCTCGGAGCGTATCTGGTGGCCAAACTATTGCGAAAGCTTGTTATTAGCGCGTACAGCGAAAAGCAAAAAGAGGTGCTTGATGGATTGGCTGCGATTGTTCTGGCCCTGGTTGTGCTGGGCTTAATGGCGGCAATTCACACAGCCTGGGACGAACCAGGTTTGTTGCTAACAACATTATTCTGGGCCTGCGTCGTCAATTTTGCGTATCAGGTACTGGGTCTTGGGCTAAACCACTTGTTCTCGATGAAATTGCCCATAGTGTTGGGTGTTATGACAGGTAACAGGGCGGTGGCTATTTTTCTAACAGCACTACCAGCTAGCGCGTATCAACCCTTTTTGTTGTTCATAGCGTGTTATCAAATACCCATGTATTTAACGCCGCTATTGGGCAATTTTGTTTACAGGCGATATAAACAAAATGCATTCTGATTCGCGTTCCCGATTCTTAATTGAAACGTGTAATGTACGTGGCCAATTAGTCAATCTTGATAAATGCTGGGAGGCAGCGCGTGCTCGTACTGAATACCCGCCTAATGTATCAACTATTTTAGGGCAGGCTTTTGCGGCCACAGCATTACTTGCAGGTACCATTAAGTTTGATGGGAAAGTAACTCTGCAGGTTCGTGGCTCAGGTAATGTTCATTTATTGGTGGTGCAAATCACTAACGATGGCAACATGCGTGGTTTAGCTCGATGGGAACAAGAACCTGCAAACACCGTCCCTGTTGAGGTATTTGGTGCCGATGCTCGCATGAGCATTACCATTGAAGCTGATCGGTATTCCGAACCTTACCAGGGAATCGTGCCTCTGGAAGGGAACTCGCTGGCCGATGCCATAAGGCACTATTTTGCAGTGAGTGAGCAATTAAAAACGCAAGTGTATTTGGCCGTATCCGATACGGCTGTGGCGGGCTTGTTGTTGCAAACATTGCCACCTTCAGAGCACACAGTAGATGATGCGGATGGTTGGGTGCGTGCCTGTGCGTTGGCTGATACAGTAACCGAGCAGGAACTTATACAGCAAGCGCCACAAACCTTATTGCGTCGGCTGTATCACGAGGAACAAGTGCGTTTGTTTGAATCCGACAAGCTCGCCTTTGACTGTAATTGCTCAAAAGAGCGTACCGATAATATGCTGATAGGCCTTGGAGAGGCCGAGGTGCTGGATATAGTGGCCGAGCAGGGTGAGGTGAGTGTTAACTGTGAATTTTGCGACGCTTATTATCGTTATGATTCTGTTGATGTTGCGGCGCTGTTCAAAGGTTATATCGGTAGTCCGGATAGTTCTGATACCACCCATTGAACCAGGCTCGGCAGAGTAGGTTCTATTTAATGCATCGAAAATTAGTGCCTCAACCGTTTTTAATCTTTCTACAAGCAAATTAAAGTATAACCACAGCTTGTTTACACTGAGACTATCTAGTACCAGCAGCGCCAAAAGTTGAATCATCATGCACACTGATGAGAAAACCAAGCAGACAAATGTGTTCAACATCGCTTTTTTACAGTAGCTACGCATGCAACATGTGCAGTCTTTATTTTGCCTCTCGAAAACGCGCGACTTGCAGATTGGCAGGAACGAAGCATGGCTGCTGATGGCTCACTCAACGTCTTGATTCCACCGTCTATATTGCTGGTAGCTATGCGATACATTGTGGGGCTTGAATTGATAATTGATGACATGATTGGTCGATTGCTGACAAAATGACAATGGCTGTGGTCAATAGTCTGAAATAATTAGCATTTACCGGAGGTGTGCTAAGTGGGGCAGACACAGGACTATCCGAAGTTGTCAGAGGTTCGCAAGTCATTGCGAGTGAAGTGGTATCGTTGCCCAATTGATACCAAAGTTCTGCACGCACTGTTGAAACGTAGCGATAGACAAGGGTTTGTACAGGCTGGCGGACACCTGAGTTTATGGTTACTAACCGGGGCGCTGGTCTACATTTGCTGGTTACTACAGCTATGGTGGCTGCTGGTGCCCGTGGTGCTTGTACACGGTACTGTCAGTAGTTTCTTTGTAGGTGTTGCACCGCATGAGCTTGGACATGGCACTGTTTTTAGAACGCCGGCGCTAAACCGATTTTTTCTTTATCTATTCAGTCTGATCAGTTGGTGGGACCCCTTTGATTACGCAAGCAGTCATACCTACCATCATCGCTATACACTACATCCATCAGGTGATAGAGAAGTTCTGTTACCAATGCCACCCAATACCAGCAAAGGTTTCCTATTTCAGCTGATGACCATCAATTTGCTGACACCACAGGGAAAAAATTTTGGCAAAGGTGGTTTTATCTCAACCGTAGTAGCAACTATTAGGGGTGCATATGGAAAAGTTGGCTCATGCGATATTCCCAGTAATGAATGGCTAGAAGCGCTTCATCGTGACCAGGTTGCAGAATTTAAAAAATCAATCACGTGGTCTCGGATATTGCTCATTTTTCATACGTCGGTTGTGATTATTTCCGTGATCAGTGGTAATTGGATAATCATATTTATCATCACACTAGCGCCCTTTATCGCCAACTTGATGTCTTACTTAGTAGGTATGACGCAACACAGCGGTCTGAAAGATAACGAACCTGATTTTCGTAAATGCACTCGCTCAATCGTATTAAACCCCCTGTTGGAATTTCTGTATTGGCGTATGAATTGGCACACCGAACACCATATGTTTGCCGGCGTGCCCTGTTACAACTTGAAAAAATTGCACCAGCACGTTCGCGCCGACATGCCCGTACCGCGAACATTGCGAGAAGCCTGGCGTGAGATGCTGGATACCTGGAAAAAGCAACAAGAGAATCCAGCGTACTATTTTGATACCCCACTACCTGTGTCAGAACGCAGCAAAGAAAATCACTCTGCAACTGGCTTGGAAGCATCTATAGGAGATCTGGCTCCGCGTGGGCTGCGAGACTGAATCAAATTAATTGTACGATCTAAGGAATTACACAGAAATTCCGATTCCTAATGGCGCACCACAGTCGTATTTACTTCAAAGACCTATTAGCCCGAACGTATTAGTATGGTCCTAATTGTCAATTGTTGAATGGGTAAATATCAACGTAGATGACACAGTGGCAAATTGTGTATAGGCTGGTTTAAGGCCCCGAAGGAATTATGGTGGACGAAATCAATGTACCGGCACGTATGCAACGTTGTACAAGCCATTGAGTGCGATTTGTTTGAGGACGGTCTGTCCGGTAGCAGCGTTGGCTTATGAGCGAATACGCAATTGAAATCGGACGAGCCATCAGTCGCAACTCGTGTTTGTTTCTATTCGACGAACCTTTGTCCAATCTCGATGCAGCACTTCAAGTACACACACGCTTCAAGCTCGAACGGCTGCACGATGAGTTGAAGAAAACGATGGTTCCAGCAACGAGACTGCAGGCGAGCGTTCGATTCTGGGCTACGAACCCAGATGTTGAAACAACAAGCAATCCTCGTTAACTTTAATCAAAAACCTGTACAGGAGAGAGGGAACTAAAAATGAAAAATCTTTTATTGGCCAGTACAATCGCGGCGCTGACTACCGCATCGGCTGCGATTGCAGACATCACCATTCTAGCCTGGCCTGGTGGAGACCCAGAAAAGGCCCTGCGAGAGGTCGTTACCTTGTACAACGATACACAGGGTAAAGAAGACGGCAGTAAAGCTGACGTTATCTATTTTTCACGGCAAGGTTTCAAAGAAAAAATGCTGACCGATGCTGCAGCCGGTTCAACCGAGTTTGATCTGATGTTAACTGCAACCTACGACATCGGCCGCTATGCACCGTTTATGTTACCCATTGACGATCTTATCGACGATGAAACTTACAAGGTTTTTCCTCCAAATGCCATTGAAACGCAGAAATTTGAGGGCAGCGTATACGGTATTCCTAACGATCTGAGTTTGCATTTTCTGTATTATCGTGAGGACTATATCGGGCAGCTGCTGTCGGACCCAGCCTGGATTGAGCGATACCAGGAGATTTCTGAAAAACACCTTGGACAACGGCTCTCGCCAAAGGCACCTGAAGAGTGGAACTGGGACGACTATATCGCCACAGCGTTCTTTTTCACCAGGTCAATTAACGCCGATAGTCCAACACGGTATGGCACCGTTCTTCAGTTAAAGAACCTGTTGTTCAATATGATGCTCTGGCAAGCAACCGTAGCCAGTCATGGAGGCGACTGGCAGGATGGTGACGGCAACATTACTATCGACTCAGACGCATTTCGTCGCGGCCTGGCAATCTATAAAACCATTGTCGACAACAAGGCAACGCCCGGAGACTCAAGCAGTTATGAGTACGGAGAAGCAAACTCGGCGTTTGGATCAGGACAAGTGGCTTTCATGATTCAGTGGAACGCAGCGGTACCGGAGTTAAATGATCCGGAACAAAACCCGGAAGTGGCCGGCAAATTTGCACTAACGCACCAACCTGCCGGGCCTGAAGGCATCAAAACGCACTTCCACAGTTTGGGCCTTGGGTTAAGTGCTGCATCAGAAAATAAGGATGATGCACGAAAATTTTTGCGTTGGTTGGGCACCAGTGTTGAAGCTAATACCATGTACGCGCAACTCGGTGGCTCACCGCCTGTGGTTGATGCAATCATGAGCAAAGTGGCTGATAAGCGACCCGATCTGCCTATGATGGGTGAACATGCTGGTAGCTACGGGTTTGTCATGAATGGTGGAACAAGTGAACACGCGCTACGCCTGTATGAAATCATTGCAGAGAATTTTACCGGCTACTGGGCTGGAGAACTGAGCGAGGACGAAGCGATTTCCAACGTCGAAGAAGAGATGCGTAAAGCCTTCGCAGGCTAACTTGCGATAAGCGCGCAAGCGGACCACTGCACCGCTTGCGCGCGCACCAATTACTGGCCCGGCTATGAGCTACCATGCAAGCAAACATAAAGAAGGCATGTTGTTGTTGTCGGGCTTGTGCGTGTTTATGGCCTTCATGCTGGGTTACCCTGCTGTTGCCAATATCTGGTACTCACTCAGCAATATAAGCTTTAGCGACATCCACACTTCAGAATTCGTTGGCCTGGTTAACTTCGAAAACCAGCTATTTTCACCTAAAATGTGGAAAGCCATGGGCTTCTCATTGCAGTTCGGGCTTATTTGCGCCGCTCTGGAAGTTGTGCTGGCTTTGCTTCTGGTATTTACGCTGCATCCGATACTGTCTCGACGTCCCTGGCTCACAGCATTCCTGATGCTGCCGATGATGGTGTCGCCAGCGTTGATGGGCGTAATGTATCGTCTAATGTTGAATGAGTTTGCTGGCGTCGTCCCGTTGTACTTTGAGATGTTCGGCGTTTACGTCAATTTTCTGGGGCCGGAAAATATTTATACTACTGTAATTGTTATTGAGGTTTTACAGTGGACGCCGTTTGCGTTGCTTATTTTATTGGCTGCCCGCCAGGCGGTTTCTCCTGACATTGAAGAAGCTGCAAATATGGACGGGGCAAAGCCTCTGCAGCTGATACGGTTTATCTTTCTGCCAGCAATGTTGCCCGCCATAGTCATTGTGGCCTTTATCCGGTTCATTGACAGTTTCCGAGTGTTTGATCATATATTCGTTCTCACCGGCGGTGGTCCGGGTAGCAAGACCACCTCAATATCGATCTACATTTACAAATTGTTTTTCAATCAGAACGCGATTGGTGAGGCTGTGGCAGTCTCGCTTATATTACTGTTTATGTCGCTGATTCTTTTCGTGATGGCAGCCAAACTGATCTTCAGGAGCGAATGACGTGATCGTGCAGCCAAAGTCCATGCTCAGACGAGTTGGCAACGCGATGCGTTGGGTTGTATTGATTCTCGCAGTGACGATTCTAAACCTGCCAGTGATAACCACATTTCTAACTTCGTTCAAATCGACCGCAGACATAAACGCTTTTCCACCAAAATGGATTTTTTCCCCAACACTTGACCATTATCGCGAAGTACTTATTACCGGCAACACGCATTACCCTTCGTATATTTGGAATTCAGTTGTTATTGCCACAGTTGGAACGTTATTGGCCATCGCCCTGACGTTCCCGGCGGCGTATGCAATAGCACGCCATCGAACCGGGTCGACCTGGCTTTTACCCATTGTGTCGAACTTGCGTGCATTACCTCTGATAATATTTGCCATTCCGTTTTATTTTATGTATCAATCGCTTGGTTTGTTGGATACGCGCATTGGTTTGGCGCTGATCGCCTGTGTGATCAACATCCCACTGGCATTGTTGATGCTCGTCGGGTTTATTCAAGACATTCCTCGAGATCTGGACGAAGCTGCAAGCCTTGATGGTGCCAATGTATGGCAAATATTACGCCACGTGATTTGGCCAGCTTCACGGCCAATCTTGTTTACCGTTGCTGTGCTGTCTTTTATCTATTCCTGGAACGAATTTTTGTTTGGGCTGATTTTGTCAACGAAAAACGCAGTACCGGTAACGGTTGGTGCCACCTTTTTTGTTACATCCTATGGTGTGAAATGGGGGGCAACGGCTGCAGCGATGATTTTGGGCATCCTTCCACCATTGCTGATTGGATTTTTTGCTTACCCCTACATTGGTAAATCAATGCTACGCGGCGCGATAAAGGGGTAGGCGTAGGTTGTTTCTAGTTATAGTTGTTTCTGTTTATTGAAGCGTTATTTACGAACACACCGGGCAGTCCGGGCTTTTTTTCAAACGTATTTCGTTGAATTCCAGTCCGAGCCCATCAAACAGTAATAGCCGACCTGTAAGATCGTCACCGATATCGCACAACACCTTTATTGTTTCAAGTGCTTGGATACAGCCAATGAGCCCAACCACCGGGCCCAATATGCCAGTCTGTTCGCAAGTCTCGGCCGTATCGCTTCCCTCGGAATACAAACATCGATAACAAGGCGAATCAGGTTGGTCTGAACGGACTACTGTTACCTGACCATCAAAGCGGATAGCAGCACCTGTGATTAGAGGGACTTTGTGTGCTACGCAACTGGCATTCACAGCGAAACGTGTGGGGAAGTTATCGCTGCAGTCGAGCACGGCTGAACAGGTGGGTATCAGCTCGTCGAGTTCGTCGCGCTCCAGCGCGTAGTCGATGACGTCGATTTCTATATCAGGATTGATCTCGAGAGCTGCGGTGCGTGCAGAGTGGGTTTTCAACTCTCTGACCCGACTCGTGGTATGGGCTATTTGTCTTTGCAGGTTGGATAATTCAACCGTATCAAAATCGGCGAAGCTGAGTTTGCCAACGCCGGCCGCAGCCAGATACATTGCGGCAGGAGAGCCTAGCCCACCAAGCCCAACGATGAGAACGTGGCTATCAAGAAGTCGTTGTTGGCCGTCGCGCCCCACAGCCGGCAGTGTGATGTGGCGACTGTATCGATCAATTTCTTCGTTGTTCATGGGTGCAGCATAGCGGGTATAGTGGCAGGCAAACAAGCTTTGGTATGAACAATAAGTGAATTTTCTTGCGCACACGCTATTTGCACAGGGTAACGCAGAACGCATAGCTGGTCAGTTCTGTGGTGACTTTATTCGTGGTTCCGATTTATCGCACTATCCAGAAGGTATACAGCAGGGCATACGTCGTCACCGTAGAATTGACGCCTATACAGACCGACATCCAACGGTAAAGGCAACACACTCAGTGTTTGAACCACCGGTCCGACGATTCGCTGGCATTATTACAGATGTCGTATTCGACCATTTTTTAGCTACAAATTGGGATAGCTACAGTGCTGTGCCGCTAGAGCAACATGTGGCATCGGTTCATGACGCGCTAAATACAATGCACGATCAGCTGCCAGCCGATTTGCAGCGCTTTTCCAACTTTCTACAGCGAGAGAATGTTTTGCTGGGTAATCTGCATTTCTCCGGTGTGGAGATCACCCTTGAGCGGCTGTCCAAACGTACGCCCAGATTTGCACCTATGGCCCTCGGTGCCGGTATTGCACGCCAGCACGAGGCCATGCTGTTGGAGGCGTTCAATGAATTTTTTCCAGATCTGATAAAAATCGAACGAAACAGTGCAGAGTAGGGACAGCAATTGCATACTATATCCACATCGAAGAATCGTTCTCGTGAGGCAACATGTGTAACACGCGCATGTTGAACTGTCGTGTAACTGCCGCAAACGCGTTGAAAAATTGGGAGAGATAAATGCCAAATAAAAACCCGTCAAAGCGTATCGAACGATCCAAGGCTAAAAATAAGGCAAAGTCGGAGGAGCCCGTAGTCGATAAATCGGTAAAAAAATCAGTACAAAAAAAAGCTGAGCATAAATCCTTACAGGCTGCATCTGGAAAGGAAAAAATGGCTATCAACTCACATGAGACATCGAAAAAGCTCAGTATATTCTCTCACGATCTATCCAATCGCGAATTGAGCTTTTTAGCTTTTAACGAGCGTGTGCTTGCGTTGGCCGATGACTTGTCTATCCCGCTACTTGAGCGGCTTCGTTACCTGTGCATTTCAAGTAGTAATCTTGATGAGTTTTTTGAAGTCAGAGTGGCCGGTATCAAACAAAAGATCATGGGTGGAGTGGAAGCCGCCGGAATCGATGGGTATTCACCACAACAAGAGCTTAACGCAATTAACAGAGCAGCTCACACATTTGTCGCCAAACAATATGAGTTATTTAACAACGTATTGCTACCGAGTTTAGCAGCCGAAGACATTCAATTTTTAGTGCGAGGTAAATGGGATGAAAAAGTTTTAGGGTGGGTGAAAGATTACTTTAACGACAAGATAGCGCCGGTACTCAGTCCATTGGGTCTCGACCCTGCGCACCCGTTCCCCAGGCTGACAAACAAGAGTTTGAACTTCATTGTCGATTTGCGTGGCGTAGATGCATTTGGCCGAGAATCCGGTTTTGCACTGGTGCGCGCACCTCGATCATTGCCCCGTGTTATTGCAGTACCAGAAGAAATTTGTGGTTCGGCTCATGGGTTTGTGTTTCTGAGTTCCATTGTGCATTCGCAAATGAGCTCGTTATTTAGCGGTATGCAAGCAGCGGGTGTCTATCAGTTCAAAGTGACGCGTAATAGCGAGCTGTATGTGTCTGAAGAGGAGGTGGCAAACCTTCGTCGAGCACTGCAAAGTGAGTTGCTACAGAGAAACTTTGGACAAGCAGTTCGTTTGGAGGTGGCCGCCAATTGTCCATCCAGAATTGTTCGTTATCTGCAAAGACAATTTAGCCTCGCAGATACAGACGTTTATCGTGTAAATGGTCCTGTAAACCTGAATCGGCTGTTAGCAATACCTGATCAGATAGACCGACCTGATTTAAAATTTCCGGCGTTCACACCAAGCGTGGCACCGGCGTTTAGTACAGATACGAATATATTCGAACACATAGCAATGCGTTCACCGGTGTTATTTCATCACCCTTACGAATCGTATAACCCTATATTGGAATTTGTGCGCCAGGCAGCAGTCGACCCAGATGTGTTGGCAATTAAACAAACCCTGTATCGAACCGGCAATAATTCTGCGTTTGTGCGGTATTTAATGGACGCATCCCGTGCGGGTAAAGATGTCACGGTAGTCATTGAGTTACGAGCCCGCTTTGATGAAGAGGCGAATATCAATCTCGCAACGCGGCTGCAGGAAGCTGGCATTCAAGTTGTTTATGGCGTGGTTGGATTTAAAACGCATGCAAAGATGCTGCTGGTGGTTCGACAGGAAAAAACCAAACTGGTTAAGTATGCGCACGTAGGCACAGGCAACTACCATGCAACCACAGCAAGGCTATACACTGACATAAGCATGCTGACGTGCCATAAACGCATCACTAACGATATACACAAAATATTTACTCAATTGACCGGCCTTGGGCAAACACTAAATTTAAAAGAAGTTGTGCAGGCGCCATTTTCATTGCATCGATTTATTATCGATAAAATTGAAGAGCAGATAGCCATAGCGGAATCAGGTGGCAGCGGTCGAATATTAGCGCGAATGAATTCTCTGGTTGATGCAAGTGTTATTGATGCGTTGTACCGAGCATCACGTGCTGGAGTCGAGATTAACTTACTGATTCGTGGTGTCTGCATGCTGAAGTCTCAGGTGCAAGGGTTGTCGACGAACATCAGGGTGGTGTCGGTTCTTGGTCGGTTTCTGGAACATTCCAGAGTGTTCTGTTTTGGCACAGGTGATAGTAAACAGCTCTATATAAGCAGTGCCGACTGGATGCCCCGTAATTTTTATAATCGAGTAGAAATAGCTGTACCGGTTGAAGGTGAAGCACTGCAAAGAATCAAACATGAGTGTCTGGATATTTACTTCAAAGACAATCAGTATTGTTGGGAGCTACAAAGCAACGGCCAATACAAGCGATGTCAGGCAAACGGTAAACAGCCGTTTAGCGCACAACAGTCTTTAATCGAACGGCATGATGCCGGGCTGACGCATGGTTGATAATTTAAGTTCATCGTTAGGACCGAACTGTCTTCAGTTTAAAATTAATCAACAATAGACGGTCCTCTTCAGCTTGCAGCTCACTACTGGTTAGTGGGTTTTCTTCCAGCCATTCAACGCCTGCAGACACGACCAGCTGATTTTCTTTGACTTTTAGTTTGAATTGATCAAGGTTGACTGTATGTCGCCCTCGATGAACAAGCACGGCCAATCGCAGCAGGGCTAACAATTTTACAACGCGTACTTTTTCAGATGCACGCAGTGCTTCAAATGCGCTTAAGTCAATTTTTCGTCGATGGTTTCGAATTAACAAAGCCAGCGTTTTCTGTTCGGCCATTGAAAATCCGATGAGATCTGAATGACCAATGATGTACGCGCCGTGTTTGTGATACTGCGTATGCGCGACTGCTTTGCCGAGTTCATGCAGTCGTGCAGCCCAAACCAGTTCTGCAAGGTCGGTATCTTCATCAAGATCCCATGCTGTTTTTACCTGTTGGAAAAAGTGAACCACTGCGTTTTCAACTCGCTGTGACTGCAGAGTGTCAATATCGAAACGAGTAATCAAGTTGTGCAGGGTTTGGCTTTGTATGTCGATATGCTCAGCCTTGCCGACCATGTCGAAGATCAGCCCCTCGCGTAGCGCCACTGGGCTGGCGTGTAATTGTTGAATTTTCAGGGTTTTCACTAAGGCGTGTAAAATGGCGACCCCGCCGCAGATCACTGCACTGCGATCTGAACTGATTGACTGGAGCTTTAGTTTTTCGATGCTGCCGGCTTTGTCAATTGCGCTAATGAGCGCTTTAAGGCCGTCTTTTGTTACAACACCGTCGCTTAACTCCAGCTCCACTAAAATGCGACTTACCGCTTTAATTGTGCCCGAGCAGCCGGTAACTTCACTCCAGCCTAAGTCAGTATAAGCACGAGCAATTGGGGCGAGCTCAACCTGAGCCTCCAATGATGCTTTTTTAAAATCACTGGAACGCACTTTCTTTTCATTGAAAAACTTTGTTGTATGGCTAACGCAACCCATGTTCACGCTTTCGAGTAACTTTGGTTTATAACCCTTACCGATGATCAACTCGGTGCTGCCGCCGCCAATGTCCATAACTAACCTTTGCGTGTCTGGGTCTGGTGCGGCATGCGATACGGCTGAGAAGATCAGACGAGCCTCCTCACGCCCTGAAATAATTTCAATGCGTTTGCCAAGTATATTTTGAGCTTCATCCATGAAGTCAGCGGAATTACGGGCCCGTCTGAGTGTATTTGTACCAACCACACGCACCTGTCGTAGCGGTATTCCGCGTAGTCGTTGAGCGAATTGACCCAGCGCGTCCAGCGCACGTAATCTAGTCTGTTTTTTCAGGTTTTTATTTTCGTCCAAACCGGCGCCAAGCCTCACAGGAACACGTAGCCCGTCGATCATGCGAATTGAGCTGCCTTCAGGTTCGGCGATCACCATGTGAAAACTGTTCGATCCGAGATCAATTGCTGCGAATGAGTTTGTCAACGGTGAATGGCTCATAGGGGATGTATTTCTTTTGGATACCCAATAACCATAGTCAATTTTATGGGCAATAACCGCAGCTCACTCTATCAAGACCGGCAATATCCTGGTGAGTTTGTACGTTTGAATAGTTTGATTGTCGCATCAAATCACACACTGCACCGGCCTGGTTGGCACCGTGTTCAAGCAACAAATAACAACCTGATTGCCCGGCGCGACAGGCATCTTTAATAAGTATGCGTATATCGTCCAGACCGTCATCACCACTGACCAAAGCGTCAGTAGGTTCGTATTGAAGCGTTTTTAAGTGTGGGTCGTTTTTAGCAATATAGGGCGGGTTACTTATGATCATGCCGAAAGTGTTGTCGGCGAAAGCCTCAAGCCAGTTAGAACGAACAAAGCGGATGCTGCCCGGGACGTGCTTGTCTGCATTGCGCTTGGCAAGCTTAAGGGCCGCAGGGCTGTAGTCTGATGCCACCAAGAGCGGTTGTAATTCATGTGGCTCATTGCATGTCGATTGCCACTGGTGCAACACAGCCGTTGCAATGACACCGGAACCTGTACCGGCATCCAGAATTGGGTTGTTGCGGTTCTGTTTTAATGCTTGCAATGCCAAGTCCACAATAAGCTCTGTTTCGGGCCTTGGCACCAATACGTCTTCGCTTACGCCAAACTCAAGTGACCAGAACTCACGTTTTTTTATCAGGTAGGCAATCGGATAACCGAGTTTTCGTTTATTAAGCAATTCGTTTAATCGAAAAAGTTGGTCAGTCGTGAGATTTTTTTCCGGCCATGTGTACAGCGCTGAGCGATCGCATTCCAGCACGAAGCACATCAATACATCGGCATCGAGTCTGGCCGAGTCGTGTTCGGCTAATTCAAGACTTGCTTGCCTGAGCCATTGAGAAACGTTCATGGTCGGCTTTCAAAGACCGCCAGTTCCTGCGCTGGCAGATGTTGTCTATTCGCCAAACTCAGCCAACAACTGTGCTTGATGCTCGGCAATCAGTGGGTCAATGACTTCAGATAAAGCGCCCTGCATAACTTCATCCAGTTTGTACAGAGTCAAGTTTATTCGATGATCAGTCATGCGGCCTTGTGGAAAGTTATAAGTGCGGATACGTTCAGATCGGTCACCTGAACCTACTTGCAGACGACGTGATTCGGATTGTTCCTGCTGTTGTTTACTCACTTGTATATCGAGTATGCGAGCTTGCAGTAAGGCCAGAGCCTTGGCTCGATTTTTATGCTGACTGCGCTCATCCTGGCATTCCACCACAATGCCCGAAGGTACATGGGTAAGACGAACCGCAGAGTCGGTTTTATTCACATGCTGGCCGCCGGCGCCTGATGCCCGAAATGTATCCACTTTAAGATCGGCGGGATTAATGTCTACTTCTTCAACTTTATCGGCCTCGGGTAAAATCGCGACTGTGGCAGCGGACGTGTGCACACGACCTTGTGATTCGGTTTCCGGTACGCGTTGCACTCGGTGTGCACCGGACTCAAATTTTAATTGTGAAAATACGCTGTTGCCAGTGAGACGGCATACCACTTCTTTATAACCACCGTGATCACCAGCTCGTTCAGTGATAATTTCGCTGCGCCAGCCTTTGATTTCCGCAAAGCGCAGGTACATGCGTAACAAGTCTCCGGCGAAAATCGCCGCCTCATCGCCACCGGTGCCAGCGCGAATTTCCAGAAACGCGTTGTACTCATCTCGGGGGTCTCTTGGTAGCAGCAGCGTTTGTAAATCAGATTCGAGTGCGTCCAGTTTTTCCTGCAGCTCCGGCAGCTCCTCAGCAGCCATTTCACGTACATCCGGGTCGTTGTCTTTTTCCATCTCGCGCGCGCTCGCAAGATTTTCCCCGGTTGTTTGATACTCAATAAACGTGTTCACCACAGGTTCGAGCTGAGAGTATTCTTTCGAAAGATCGCGAAATTTGTCCTGATCGCTAATAGTGTCCGGTTCGCCGAGCAGGGCAGCGATTTCCTCGTGTCTTTCGCGTACGCTTTCCAGTCGAGCTTGTATCGATGCTTTCATTTATCAGATGTGTCTAGGTCGAACAGTGATTGGGCCGCCTTGAGCAGGTCGTTGTCACCATGTTGCGCTGCTTCACGCATTCGCTTTGTAGGTGCATGCATTAGCTTATTACCAAATGCATGAGCAAAATGTTCAAGTACCGCTTCGGGCTTTTGACCCGCTTGTAATTGTTTGCGTGCCTTTTCCAAAAGCAGGCTTTGGGTATGCTGTACTTGATCGCGGTAGCTTTTAATGCTGTCATTAGCACCCATTGCACGCATGCGTTGCATGAACAATTCTACCTGACTTTGCACAATTTCCTCGGCTTGCTCAGCAGCAGCAATTCGATTTTTACGCCCCTCGTCTACCACGTTGTTCAAGTCGTCTACGGTGTACAGATACACACCGTCTATGTCGGCGACCTGCGGTTCAACATCGCGTGGTACGGCAATGTCGACAATAAGTAGAGGGCGGTACCGGCGAGCCGGCATAGCAGCTTCAATTGCGCCTTTACCTAGAATTGGGAGCGGGGCGCCGGTAGAGCTGATAATAATGTCAACGCCGCTAAGCGCCTTGGTAAGGTCAGCCAGCTCGATGGCTTTGCCGTTCACGGTGTCCGCCAGGGTTTGCGCTCGTCCAAGCGTCCGGTTGGCAATAGTGATGCTGCCAATGCCATTGGTTTTCAAATGCTGGCTTGCCAGAGTCGTGGTTTCTCCTGCACCAATCATTAACGCATGATGTTCCCCAAAATCGGCAAAGATTTGTTTGGCCAGCGTAACGGCAGCAAAGGCGACGGAAACCGGGCTGCTGCCTATTTCAGTATCGGTTCGCACCTGCTTGGCAACGGAGAAAGCGCTTTGAAAAAGTTGAGAGAGTTCTGTGCCTACCGTACCCACATTGGCGGCGTCTCGATAAGCCTGCTTGATTTGTCCCAGAATCTGAGGTTCACCAAGAACGAGCGAATCCAGCCCGCTGCATACGCGCATGAGGTGACGAACTGCTTGTTTGTCGGTGTGAGCAAATAAGTGGGGCAGAAACTGGCTGTCCGACATGTTAAGAAATTCATGCATCCACGTCGATACAGGTTCCGTATCATTACCATGCATGCCACAGTAAATTTCAGTTCGGTTACACGTTGAAACAATAGCCGCTTCTTTAACTTCAGCGACACTATTGAGGTTCTTCAACGCATTTTGCAGGTTATTTTCATCGATTACCGCACGTTCCCTGATAGCTATCGGAGCGGTGTGGTGATTTAGACCTAATGCGAGCAGTGACATATACCGACAATTCTAACAAATGTTGGCATTTTTCCGTCTAAATAGACATGGTGACTTAAGCTTTGCGCCAGCTAAACTATAAAAAGCGCTAATAATTGATGACTAACGCACGTAGTCTGCGCAATACTGCAGACCAGATCAGGGGTTTTCTTACAGTGGAGAGAGCATGAGCGGGACTAATTGGGGCGTTTTAGTACGCCAATACAGCTGGACTAGCCGGTTCCCAAAAATGGTTTCGGGCATGCTCGTGCCAGCCATACTCATTGGTTGTGCAGCAGGTCCAATGGTCGCGAAAACGGCCAGTGCCCAAGATCAGAAGCCCCTGAGAGAGGCACCACGAAATTCTGTCGATGAGCGGTCTCAATTGATGTATGAGCTGATGATTGCAGAATTGGCTGGTCGCAGGGGGTATCTGGATGTTGCCACCGAAGGCTATCTAAGTGCATCAAAGCGAACCAGCGATTCCCGAATTGCAGAGCGTGCAACCAAGCTCGCTGTGTGGGGTGAGCAATGGGAGCTGGCCAAAGAGGCGGCAGATCGTTGGCTGGAACTCGAACCTGATTCATCTGAAGCGGGTGAACTGTTGGCGCAAATTCTTATGCGCTCCGACCAGCCTGAAGGTGCAGCGCTCGATCAATTTGCCAGTCTGGTTGAAAGTGCTGAAGACCGTGGTTTGGTACTTAATGATATTTATGTGCTGATGTCGCGAGAGCCAGATCGACCGGCGGCACTGGCCACCTTGAAAGGGCTGCAATCACGTTTCCCCGAGGAGATGGAAGCGCATCTGGGTGTGGCGCGTTTTCTACTGCAACAAAATGATCGTGATGCAGCTTTGGTTGTGGTCGAACAGGCTTTGGAAATTAATGCAGGGCACGGCGAAGCCTTATTAATGCGGGCCCAGATTCTGGCTGAACAAGGTAAACCGGCGGAAGGTTTAAGTGAAATAAAAAATGCGCTCGACGAGGACACCGACAACCTGAATTTGCGCATTGGCTACGCACGTTTACTGGCAGGCGCTGGGCGCTACACTGAAGCAAGCAAAGAGCTGGAATTTGTCTTTGACAACGCCAATGGCGATAGCAAAGTATTGCTCTCTATTGGATTGCTCGCTTTGGATTCAAAACGCACTGATGCCGCAAAACGTTATCTGGAAGCACTGCTCGATACGGGCGATCACCGCGATCAGGCACACTACTACCTCGCCCGCATAGACGATCAACAACAAGCATTTGCTGAGGCGATCGAACACTACGAAAACGTGGGTGAGGGTGAATTGTATTTGTCTTCGCAGTTGCGTTCAGCGGAGTTATATGCCGCTTCAGGTCAGCTTGATGTGGGAATAGAGCGGGTACGCTCGTTGTCTTCGCTATTGCCCGATCCGTCAATGCAACCTATGCTCATTACCACTGAGAGTCGCATGCTGCAAGATGCCGGTAGGGACTCTGATGCAGTCGGTGTGCTAAGCGAAGGTTTAGAGAAATTTCCGATGAATGGAGATCTTCTCTACGCTCGCGCTTTGGCATCCGATCGAACCGGTGATACTGAAACGCTGATGTCCGATCTAAACACGTTAATCAGTGCAGAGCCCGAGAACGCAAGTGCGTTAAATGCGCTGGGTTATTTTCTAGCCGATGAGAATATACGCCTTGATGAAGCAGAAGTGCACCTTGAAAAAGCCATGAGTCTGCGACCAGACGATCCTGCCATTATGGACAGTCTTGGTTGGCTACGATTCCGTCAAGGTGATAGTGAGGCTGCAAAAAAATTGCTCGAAAGGGCCTATGAATTATTACCCGACGGTGAAATAGCGGCGCATCTGGGTGAAGTACTGTGGGTCAGTGGCGACAAATCAGCTGCCCGATCGGTGTGGGATAAAGCCTTACTCGACTCACCTGAACACGATAAATTGAACAACACTGTGGAACGGCTAACTCAATAATGCGGTCATGCTATTTTTTACTCGCGGCAATCGTGACTCTGGCGGGTTGCGAAACAGTACCTCGATTAAACATTGACCCAGGCACTCAACAACAGGCCGCCAAAGGGCTCGATACGTTTCGAGTCACTGGCGGACTTGGGGTCTGGACAGACGAGGAATCGATAAGCACTCGTGTGGTCTGGCAGCAAATGGCTGAAGATTTCGATGTCTATATCCGACTACCAGCAGGGTTAAGCTCGGTGCGCATTACCCAAAGAAACAGGCAGGCAGTGTTGCGCAATGGCAGCGCAGAGCCAGTGTCTGGGCAATCTGCATCCGAATTGATGCAGCAAGCTCTGGGGCTCGGTGTGGCCGTGCCGGTCGAGCAGATGTCCCTGTGGATAAAGGGCGTGCCAGGCGAACAGGCAGAAAAAGTCCAATACGATGAACAGGGTCGTTTGGTTAGCATGGACTATGTCGACGCCCAAAACACGCGCTGGCGAGCCAAAATACTTAAATACACAACGTTCAATAACACCTACGTGCCAGCCACTATTTTGGCAACCGGTGGTCCCTATAATGTGCGTCTGGTATTGAAAGAATGGAGTACAGACCTCGATAATATCGTTGCGATAAAAGGAGCAGAAAGCTCTGGCGAGCGATTGAGAGTGCCTAGCCGATAACCCTTGACTTGTTTTATCCACAGGTAGCAGCACAATTTTGTGTTGCCAAACCTTAATTATATGTGAATTTTTGAACAATCCCTTGTGAAAATACCAGGAGCCTCGAAATTCGATTTGGCTCTAAGGGTGTTTGCCCGTTATGATAGCGGGTTAGGGAACCCAACAGTAGGTATAAAGCAGTTGACAACAAACTGGTTGGCTCCGGCCAAGATTAATCTTTTTTTGCATGTGACAGGTCGTCGGAGTGATGGCTATCACACGTTGCAAACGGTCTATCAGTTCATCGACTTGTGCGATGTGCTGCAGTTTTCTGTGCGTGAAGATAACGATGTTCAATTAAAATCGGAATTTAACGAAGTACCACCAGAAGATAATCTCGTTATCAAGGCAGCTCGGGCACTGCAAGCGCAGTCGGGCACCCGGTCAGGTGCTGATATTGCACTGACCAAAACAATTCCTACTGGTGGTGGTTTGGGTGGTGGAAGTTCTGATGCAGCTACCACTTTGGTTGCTTTAAACGAGTTTTGGCGCCTTGGTTTGAGTATAAAAGAGCTCGCTGAGATAGGTGTTGCTGTAAGCGCAGACGTACCCGTATTTGTTTACGGACAGGCGAGTTGGGCCGAGGGAATCGGCGATAAGCTTACGCCGGTAGCACCAAAAGAGCCTTGGTATCTTGTGGTATGTCCGCAGGTGCAAATTTCTACTGCCGCCTTATTTAATCTGCCTGAACTAGCTCGAAATACCAGCCCCATCACCATACGTGACTTTATGGATGGTAGAACCACGAATGTGTTTGAGCCCATTGTTATGGCACGATATCCGCAAGTTCGAGCTGCGCTAGAATGGCTCGCTCAGAATAATCGCGGGACTCGTCCTAAAATGAGTGGAACGGGTAGTTGTGTGTTCACTCAGTGCGAAACTGAGGAAGAAGCAAGGGCACTTAACGCTAAATTACCAAATTCTATGACCGGTTATGTCGTAAAAGGGCACAATGCGTCCCCACTGTACGACTTTTCCGGTTAAAATTCCGGTCTTGGTTTTGCAAGCTAAGAGTAATAGGTCAGTGTTGTAACATTGAGACTGTTAGCGCTGATTAAAATTGTTGAAAGATAAATGGGCCGTCGCCAAGCGGTTAAGGCACCGGGTTTTGATCCCGGCATTCGGAGGTTCGAATCCTCCCGGCCCAGCCAACATTAAGCCTGTAAGTCACCATGAATGATCGCAAACTGATGATCTTTGGCGGTAACGCCAACCCCGTCTTAACCCAGAATATTGCATCTTATCTCCACCAACCCATTGGCAAAGTGGCTATATCGCACTTTAGCGACGGGGAAACATCGGTTGAGATTCTGGAAAACGTGCGTGGTGGCGATGTGTTTGTCGTGCAACCAACCTGCAACCCAACCAACGACAATCTAATGGACCTGCTGGTCATGGTTGATGCCATGCGCCGAGCATCAGCAGACCGCATTACAGCGGTTATTCCTTATTACGGATACGCTCGCCAGGATAGGCGTGTGCGTTCAGCCCGTGTACCGATCACAGCCAAACTGGTTGCAAACATGCTCAGTATTGCAGGTGTTGATCGCGTACTCACTGTTGATCTGCATGCAGAACAAATTCAGGGATTTTTCGATATTCCAGTAGACAATGTCTATGGCTCTCCACTGCTGCTGCTCGACATCTGGCGCAGTAAATACCCTGATCTAATAGTGGTTTCTCCAGATGTTGGTGGGGTAGTCAGGGCGCGTGCTGTTGCCAAACAGCTCGACGACAGCGACCTGGCCATCATTGATAAGCGGCGTCCGCAATCGAATCAAGCTCAGGTTATGCACATTATTGGCGATGTAAGTAATCGCACCTGCGTCATCATTGACGATATGGTCGATACAGCGGGTACCTTGTGCAAAGCCGCCGAAGCGCTCAAGGCCCACGGTGCAAACAAAGTGGTGGCCTTAGCCACGCACCCGGTATTGTCAGGCCCTGCGATCAGCAACCTGAAAGCATCAGAGCTAGACGAGCTGGTTGTTACTGACACAATTCCTTTGTCGGAAGAGGCCAGTAATTGCGCGGTTATTCGCCAACTGTCGGTCGCTGAACTGCTCGGTGAAACCATTCGCCGTATTCACGAAGATGAATCAGTAAGCTCGGTGTACATGGATTGAGCCATCACGGCTTGGTTGACTACTAGCGCATTCCTTATTTCCAAGCTTGTTTAAGCCGCTTTTTCTGCCTTGGCGCTTGTCGTGCGGGCCGGATAAAGCTATAATCCGTCGGCTTTGCCTGGTCGCGGGCAAAGAGGGGACTGTGCTGATTTCCAGCATGGCCTATATTCTGGAGCAAACGACATGTCAGACGATATACAAGTCAAGGCCACGTCGCGCAGCGTTTTAGGAAAAGGTGCGAGCCGCCGCCTGCGTCGTGAAAACTTGGTACCCGGTATTCTCTATGGAGCCGATGAAGATCCACAGCCGATCAATCTTAAACACAATGAGGTTATCAAACACCTCGAGAACGATCAGTTTTACTCAAACCTGTTGATGGTAAGCGTTGACGGCAAAGAAGCCGTTCGTACCGTACTGCGAGATGTGCAACGCCACCCATATAAACAGCAAATTCTACACCTGGATTTCCAACGTGTAGTTGCAGGTGCTGAACTTACGCTTACAGTTGCACTGAGCTTCCTGAATGAAGATACTTGCTATGGCGTTAAAACCGAAGGCGGCATGATCACGCATAACGAATCAGAAGTTGCCATTGCGTGTTTGCCAAGAAATATTCCCGACAACATTGAAATCGACATGGCCGAGCTGAAGATCGGGGATTCGGTGCATTTGTCTGATCTCAAGTTGCCTGAAGGTGTGCGACTTACCGACCTTGATGAGGCTGACGATACAACTGATCGTGCGGTAGCGTCAGTCATCATGTCTCGCAAGACTCTGGAAGAGGAAGATGCAGAGGCAGAAGAGGCAGCTGCAGCTGCGGCTGATAGTGAAGAAGCTGGCGAGTCTGGTGAGGCCGCCGCATCTGACGAGTCTGACCAAGAAAAGAAAGACTAAGGAATAGTTTCTTTTCGATTTGCTTAAAGCCATGCGCCGACCACATCGTCGGCGCATGTGCGAATGCAATTCAAGTGCTAAAGGTAGCAACCAGTGCCAGGTGAACCGATTCAATTTGAAATGATCGTTGGACTTGGTAACCCGGGCGCTGAACATGAAAACCAACGTCACAATGCTGGTTTCTGGTACCTCGATGAACTGGCCAGAGATCTTGGCGCCAGTTTCACTAGCGACAAAAAATCCTTTTCCATGCATGCCAAAGCAACGCTGAATGGGCGCGCGGTTCATTTGCTTAAACCTTACAACTACATGAACAACAGCGGGCAGGGTGTGGCCGCCATTGCGCGGTTTTTTAAACTTGATATGAGTAAAGTGCTGGTTGCTCACGATGAATTGGATTTGCCGCCCGGACAAATTCGTGTGAAAAATGGCGGTGGTCATGGTGGGCATAACGGGCTTCGCGACATTATTGCGCGCACTGGCAGAAAAGATTTCTGGCGATTACGCATTGGCATCGGACACCCCGGACATAAATCGGCTGTAGTCGGTTATGTGTTAAAGCGTGCATCCAAAGAACAGCAGCAGTTGATCGACGATGCGCTGTACTTAGCCATGCGCGAATCACCAACGCTAATCGATGGCGACATTAACGTAGCCACCAAAAACTTGCACAGTCACAAACCGGACACTACTGAGTAATGGGTTTTAAATGCGCCATAGTTGGCTTGCCAAACGTGGGTAAATCCACCTTGTTCAACGCTCTGACCAAAGCGGAAATCGCCGCGGAGAACTACCCCTTCTGCACTATCGAGCCAAATGTTGGCATCGTGCCTGTACCCGACCCTCGACTCGATGCGTTGGCTGGCATTGTGTCGCCAGAAAAGATTCTGCCAACCGCAATGGAATTTGTTGATATTGCTGGCCTTGTAGCCGGTGCATCTACAGGGGAAGGGCTGGGCAATAAGTTTTTAGCCAATATTCGGGAAACCGATGCCATTGCACATGTGGTGCGCTGTTTTCAGGATGACGATGTTATTCATGTGTCGGGTAAAGTAGACCCGATGGATGATGTGGAGACCATCAATACCGAATTGTTGTTGGCCGATGTCGATACCATGGAAAAAGCGATTACGCGAATTTCCAAGCAGGCAAAATCGGCTAACAAAGAAGCCATAGCTGAAAAAGCGTTTATGGAACGGGTGTTTGAAACCCTGGGTGACGGCAAACCTGCTCGCACCATTGAATGTACGGATCAAGAGCAAGCCTGGATAAAGCACTACCACTTGCTAACGATTAAACCCACAATGTACATAGCGAACGTGGATGAAGAGGGCTTTGAAAACAACAGCCTGCTCGACGCAATAACCGCAAGAGCTGCAGAAGAGAATGCCGAAGTGGTTGCCGTATGTGCAGCTATAGAAGCTGAAATTGTTCAGCTTGAAGACGAAGAAAAAGCCGATTTTTTAGCTGAAATGAACCTCGACGAACCCGGCCTGAACCGCGTTATACGCGCAGGCTACGATTTGCTTGGCCTGCAAACTTTTTTCACGGCCGGCGAAAAAGAAGTCCGCGCCTGGACGGTGCGCACAGGAGCGACAGCGCCGAACGGCGCAGGGCGAATACATACCGATTTTGAAAAAGGTTTTATAAGAGCCGAAGTTGTCGCCTACGACGACTATATTGAGAATGGCGGTGAAAACGGCGCCAAAGACGCTGGCAAGTGGCGTCTGGAAGGCAAAGAGTATTTGCTGCAGGAAGGTGACGTTGTTCACTTCAGGTTTAATGTCTGAGGCTTAAATAATACGACCAGACATCTGTAATCTGCAGGCGTGATTCTGAACGGGTTGGAAGCGCTAAAAAGATG
>CALIMV010000184.1 GCA_938045275.1 uncultured Granulosicoccaceae bacterium | reverse complement strand
ATTATGGTGCTCTCCTCCGTTGTTATGGGTCAGTTTACTTTTCGATATGGGCTGCCGGTGGAGATTTCCATACTTTGTGGTTTCGCAGTTGGTGCGCTGTGTGGATACATTAATGGTGCGTTGGTCGCGCTGGTTAAATTGCCGCCCTTTATTGTAACGCTGGGTATGTGGCAAATAGTCCTGGCATCCAATTTTCTGTATTCCGCGAACGAAACTATTCGCTCGCAAGATATACAAGAAAGTGCAGCGCTATTGCAGTTTTTTGGCAACAAAATTAAATACGAAGGCGCCGTTTTTACGTACGGCGTCATAGCCATGGTTTTGCTGGTGTTGCTGCTCTCTTACCTGTTAAACCACACTGCATGGGGCAGGCATGTTTATGCTGTGGGTGATGATATTGAAGCGGCTGAATTGAGTGGGGTTCGTACCAAACGAGTTCTCATTTCCGTTTATGTGGTTGCAGGACTCATATGTTCATTGGCTGGCTGGGCATTAATAGGACGCATTGGCGCTGTATCGCCCACCGCTGGTCAGTTCGCTAACATCGAATCCATAACCGCCGTTGTTATCGGCGGAATCTCATTGTTTGGTGGTCGTGGTTCGGTGTTGGGTATGCTGTTCGGTGCGCTTATCGTTGGTGTGTTCTCGTTGGGGCTCAAGCTTATAGGGCTAGACCCGCAATGGACTTATCTATTGATTGGTATGTTAATCATACTGGCTGTAGCCACCGATCAATGGATTAGAAAGGTTTCAACATGAACGATCAACAGCCCGTATTAAAAGCCAACAAAATAACCAAACGTTATGGGCGTGTGGTTGCGCTCGACAACGCTGATCTGGAACTCTATCCAGGAGAAGTACTAGGCATTATCGGTGATAACGGCGCCGGTAAATCTTCGCTGATCAAAGCCATCTCGGGTGCGGTAAAACCCGATAGCGGCACCATTTGGTTAAACGGTGAGGAGGTTCATTTCAATTCACCAATACAGGCGCGAGATGCGGGGATTGAAACGGTGTATCAGAACCTCGCACTCTCCCCTGCACTGTCCATTACTGACAATTTATTCCTGGGGCGAGAATTGCGCAGACCTGGTTTTTTTGGAAAATGGTTTCGAAAACTTGACCACAGTGCAATGGAAAAACAAGCGCGCGAAAAACTCTCCGAGCTTGGCCTTTTAACGATACAAAACATCAATCAGGCTGTTGAAACACTTTCCGGTGGACAACGTCAAGGCGTTGCAGTGGCACGCGCAGCAGCGTTTGGTTCAAAAGTTATCATAATGGACGAACCCACCGCAGCGCTTGGTGTAAAGGAATCTCGACGCGTTCTGGAACTCATTCAAGACGTGCGAGAGCGTGGTATCCCCATTATTCTTATATCTCACAATATGCCGCATGTTTTCGAGGTGGCTAATCGAATTCATGTACACAGGCTTGGAAAACGCTTGTGCGTGATAGACCCCAAGCAACACAGCATGTCGGATGCAGTGGCTTACATGACAGGCGCTAAAACACCGACTGAGGCCTTACAAAGCGCCTAATTGACCCGCTTCTGGCAGTTCCGATAGCTCGCAGGTATTGCTTTGTCAGCAATAACTTGGCATCGTAAGCGCTCTACGTTTTTAGGACTAGAAACATGAGCAGCGTCGGAAAACCTCGAAGAATCAAACTGGGTATGGTTGGTGGCGGGCGAGATGCGTTTATCGGTGGTGTCCATCGCATAGCGTCCCGCATTGACGATCACTTTGAACTGGTGGCAGGAGCTTTTTCATCTACTGTGGAAAAATCCAAGCTCAGTGGTCTGGACTTAGGTGTAGCGGAAGATCGTAGCTATGGCAGTTTTAAGGAAATGGCCATTAGAGAGGCAAGGCTCAAAGATGGTATAGAAGCCGTTAGCATAGTAACGCCTAATCATCTGCACTTCTCTGTTGCCAAAGAATTTTTAAAACGCGGCATTCACGTTATCTGCGACAAGCCATTAACATCTCGCGCAACTGATGCAAAAAAATTTCTGCAACTGGTTAATTCCTCAGATGCCTTGTTTGTATTAACACACAACTACACGGCATACCCGATGATTCGTCAAGCACGCCAAATGATCAGCAACGGGGATTTGGGCGATTTACGAGTAGTACAAGTTGAATACGCTCAAGACTGGCTCTCCACAAACTTAGAAGCAACTGATCAGAAGCAAGCCAGCTGGCGCGTCGACCCAGAGCGCTCTGGTGCAGGCGGATGTATTGGCGATATTGGCACACACGCATTTAACCTTGCAGGATTTGTAACCGGTTTACAACTCGACTCGCTGAGTGCCGATCTGCATACTTTTGTGGAAGACCGAGCGCTGGATGACAACGTGCATATCATGTTGCGATACGAAGGTGGCGCCAGAGGCATGCTGTGGTCCAGCCAGGTAGCACCAGGCAATGAAAATGGCCTGCGCTTGCGTGTGTACGGTTCGAAAGGTGGAATCGAGTGGAATCAGGAAGAACCGAATAAACTGCTTTACTCTCCACTGGGCGAAGCAACACGCCTGCTTACACGCTCTGGGCCGGGTGCAAACGATGCAGCCAATGCAGTTTCAAGAATACCGGCAGGACACCCTGAAGGGTATCTTGAAGGCTTTGCCACCTTGTATCGCGAAACAGCCGAAGCCATTTACGCGGCTCGTGAAGGCAAATCGATTGAAACACTGTGCCCGGGTATCAAAGATGGACACGATGGTATTGCGTTTATCACCGCAGCTGTCGCATCGTCTAAGAAAAATGGCAACTGGGTCAAGTTCAGTGCGTGATCAATGGCAATTTAACGCTGAGCCACGGCCAAAGCACAAATAGGGAAACCGCGATAATTTTCTCGCGGTCTCACCATACTCATACTTCACTGCATTTTACTGATTGCCGATACTCCAGCTGAGCATTAACGTGAAGAGGTAACAGACTTAGTACGCTATGCACTGTCCACCTTACGCCGATACATGCCTTGCGCAATTCGATCAATAACCATTGCGCACAGTAAAATTGCCAAACCGCCCAGTAGGCCCTGACCTTTTGCTGCATATTGAAGCGCTTCGAGGATGAGAGCACCCAGGCCTTCGGCACCGATCAGTGACGCTATAACCACCATCGACAATGACATCAGAATGGTTTGATTTATTCCGGTCATTATTGACGGCATCGCCAATGGTAATTCAACGTTGGTAAGCAATTGCCATTTGGAGCAACCAAACGCCACTGCCGCCTCTTTCGTTGCTTCGGGTACGCCACGCATACCAAGCGCAGTTAAGCGAATAACCGGCGGCATGGCAAAGATAAGTGTGGCAAGCACACCCGGTGGTTTGCCTGTTCCAAAAAAAGCGATGATCGGAATAAGGTACACAAATGCTGGCATGGTTTGCATAAAATCGAGCACAGGCTCCGCAAAGGAATACGCTCGCTTCGACTTACCAAACCAGATGCCTAAAGGTATTCCAATAATGATACACAATGCAGCCCCTGCACCAATCAGAGCGACCGTAATCATGGAAATTTCCCACAAACCCATAAAGGCCAGATAAGCAAGGGATGCTGCAGTAAAAATAGCTACTCGAGGACCTGCAAGTCGCAGCGCCATTACCACAATAACAATCATAACCACGGGCCAGGGGGTATCAATGAGAACTACCTCAAGTCCATCAAGCACAGACCTTATACCAGCTGTGATGCCTTTAAATACATGATTAAAATTAATTGCCAGCCAGTCGAATCCTGCATCACCTTTTTTAGCCAGAACGGCAAAATACTCTCTATTCACAGGAAATTCTGTGATGGGTATTTTGCCGCCAATAAAACCATTGGTTAAAGCACTGAGCTTTGCATCAGGGTCTGCGATGGTGAATCGAAACAAGGTAAGCGGCCAGATAGCAACAAGTAGTAGGCCGCCGAACACAGCACTAAGCTTATTAACGCCAGACTGAACGGTGGAATTTGCTCTCCATTTCAAATACTGTTTTTCATAAGTTCGGTTAGCAAGAAACCCTTCCAGCAATTTGATCACAATGAAAATAGCCAAACCGGTAATGAGAATACTGAACGCCTCATTGGATGCCAAATCGGCTTTTTCTTTCACTTCAAGCGCAACTCGCTTTAAATTTTCCGCGATTTTCAATTTTGCGTCAGCTTCTACCTGATTGCCTGCTGCAACGAGATCTGCCGCCTGTTGCTCCCGTCTGGCTATATTAGCCAGCATTTTCTCGTATCTGGAAATTTGATCAGCACCCAAATCGCCCCAAAGCCCCCTGCCAATTTGCACCAAAGCAAACAATTCCAGCACAAGAAAGGTCCAGAAAAACCCCCAAGCGCCTCGGAATGCACCCCACAAAGGCCCAAATAGCGCAGCCATGGAATTCCATGAAAATGCGAACCCATTTGTGCCCTGGATTTTAGAAAATTGTTTGGAATAATACGGCTCGTTTTCCTGAACGAATTCCGCAACAGACGAATCTAATGATCGAGGTCCCATTTCAAGGCCTGAATCGCTCATGCCTTACCCCCTTGAATACCTTTAAGCAACCTGGACTTCGATATGACGCCAACATCTTTTTTGTCGTCGTCTTGTATCACTATCGGTTGTGAAGTGGTCGTAGCAATGTCAATAAGTTGGTCGAGATTAACACCATGGTCAGCTCGAGGGCTCATGGTTAAATCGTCACCTGCTTCTAACTGGTATTGGTTTATCGGTTCCATAATCGAATGCGCAAAAACCAATTTGAGTTTTGATATTCCCTCAACAAAATCACGCACATAGTCGTCAGCAGGATCGGTGACAATTTGTTCGGGTGTACCAATTTGCACGATTCGCCCATCCTTCATTATGGCAATGCGATGACCAATGCGAATCGCCTCGTCAAGATCGTGCGTTATAAAAACGGTGGTTTTATTCAGTTCGGCCGACAACGCCATAAATTGATCTTGCAATTGTCTGCGAATTAACGGGTCGAGTGCGGAAAATGGTTCATCCATTAATAACACCTCAGGATCTGAGGCCAAGGCTCTGGCTAAACCCACCCTTTGTTGCATACCGCCGGAGAGTTCGCGTGGAAATCGATCTTCATAACCGTCAAGATTAACCATATTAAGGCATCGTTGCGATACCTCCCAGCGCTTAGACTTTGGCTCCCCACGCACCTGCAAAGGGAAGCCAACATTGTCACGTACTGTTCGATGAGGCAACAAGGCCATGTGCTGAAATACCATGCCAAGATGCAGAGCCCGCATTTCTCGAAGCTCTTTATTAGTCAGCGCAAGAACATCTTTACCCAGCACAGAAATGTGGCCAGACGTCGGTTCTATTAGCCGGTTAAGATGCCTGACCATGGTGGACTTGCCTGAGCCAGACAAACCCATGACGCAAAAAATCTCTCCTCGCTGTACCGAAAAGGAACAATCAGCTATGCCAACAACGCAAGCAAACTCCTTGAGCACCTCTGGTTTGGACAGCCCTTTTGCTTCCACCGCACGCATGGCTTCTGTCGCGCGATCACCAAATATTTTCCAAACATTTTCTAACGTGATTACAGCTTCACTCAACGCTCATTCTCCACAGCTTCAGGAACAATCAAACCGAAATACATCAAAGCTTATTTAGACAATCGAATAGATGATCTATTAACTAATAAAAAATTGCCAAAAAAAACGGGAGCATGTTGCCATACTCCCGTTGTTCTGGTCTGTAAAGCTATACTATTACATTTCCTACTGTAACCAGCTATCCACAGTGGAGGCATTTTCCGCGACCCACTTGGCTGCAAATTCTGCAGGATCTTGCTCCTCTACAACCAGTGCAAATGTCATTGCAGAAATTGTGTCGGTATCGAATTTTACATTAGCCAGCATGGCAGCAGCTTCAGGTTGATCTGTTTCTAAAACCGAAGCATAGTGAATGTGCAATTGTGCTGTATTCCATGCTACCGCGGCGTCTGATTTTTCCAACCATTCAGGATCGTCTGTGGGTTGTATAACGTTCCACTTGGCTTCGTCGTAGGCTGGTTCTTTCAATATAACCAGATCATGTAACGCAAACATGTGGTGAGGGGTGTAGCAGAAAAAGACAATGTCTTTATCTTGTGCAACTGCGTTGTCTACCTCTGCAAGGGCCAAAGACTCATCCATCTCTTTCAGGGTCATAGTCGCATCATAGCCATACGACTTTGCACGGATTTTTTCTACGTTGGTTGATGCCCAACCAGATGCGCCAATCCAGATTTCACCCTGGCCATCGCCATCGGTATCAAATTTCTTGGCCATATCTGGATCAGTGAGATCAGATAGCTCAGAAATGCCAGTGCGTTCTGCGGTGCCTTTGGTAACGCACATCGCCTGATCACCAGCAACGCCATTTGGATTCATACGAACAGAACCCTTGTCAGCGACAAACTTGTCGTTCAAATTGGCTTGATTCGGAAGCCAGACTTCAGGATGAACGTGCATTGCGCCTGTGTCCATGGCTTCAAAAACGACAGGATTAGTTCCGTTTTGCAACTCGACTTCTAGCCCCAGGTTTTCTTCCATCGCTACTTTTAATACATGAGCGGTGGCTAAAACTGATGGCCAGTTAGGTACGCCAATAACAACATCGGCAGCTTGCGCCACAGCGCCGTATGACAGCACAGAGCCAAAGCATGCCATTGTAATAAGCTTTGGTAATTTCATAAATTGTATTCTCCACATGCAGGAAACCGATTTCGACCGGATAAGTAATTTAGGCAACTCGCCAACTAATAGTGTACTGGTATCGGTAATTTAAGCAACGGCAGCCAAGTAAATAGTCGTTATCAAGTATATTTCTCCTAATTATTGTGGTTCTCAAACCACAAATACTAAATTTTCTATTCACAACAGCGAGCATTTGCAATTTTTTTCTTGCAATTA
>CALIMV010000183.1 GCA_938045275.1 uncultured Granulosicoccaceae bacterium | reverse complement strand
TCGTGTAAAAGACATTTATTCTCAACAGGCTATTTATGAAAGATGCTGTCATCGTTTCAACTGCACGTACTCCCATTGGCATGGCGTTCAGAGGTTCTCTGAATAACACAAAATCGCCTACCATGACGGCCCATGCAATTTCCCATGCGGTCAGTCGTGCAGGTATCGACTCAGCCGAAATAGATGATGTCATTATCGGGTCTGTGCTTACTGCTGGCACTGGAGGGATGAACGTCGGACGCTTGTCCGCATTGGCAGCCGGTATACCTCATAGTGTGTCAGGACAAACAATTGATCGACAATGTTCCTCAGGTTTAATGGCTATAGCTACCGCTGCCAAACAAATCATTGTGGATGGGCAGAATATAGTTGTTGCTGGAGGACAGGATAATATATCTGCCGTTCAGAATAATTACATGCAATGGGTATCTGAAGAGAAAGATGAAAACGTTATAGCCCATGCGGAACACGCGTATATGCCAATGCTCAGTACGGCTGAGAACGTGATTAGTACCTATGATATTTCTCGTGAGTCTCAAGATGAATATGCAGCTGAGTCTCAACAGAGAACGGCTGCCGCACAAAGCGCTGGTGCATTTGATGATGAAATTGTACCTATTAATGTCACTAAAATTGTAAAAGACAAAGAATCGGGTGCGCAAACGCTGGAAAATGTCACCTTAAGCAAAGACGAGGGTAACCGTCCGGATACCACGCGTGAAAAATTGGCTCAACTGAATCCTGTGATAGAAGGTGGGGTTGTAACCGCCGGTAACGCCAGTCAACTCTCTGATGGCGCATCGGCATGTGTGGTGATGGAAGCCAAACTTGCCGAACGACAGGGTTTGAACCCTTTGGGTATATACAGAGGCATGGCAGTTGCAGGCAATGCTCCTGAAGAAATGGGTATTGGACCCATCTACGCCATACCCAAGCTTTTAAAGAATGCTGGTTTAAACATTAACGACATAGGGCTATGGGAGCTTAATGAAGCCTTTGCTTGTCAGGTCTTGTATTGCCGCGATCATTTGCACATTGACCCGGATATTTACAATGTCAATGGTGGGGCAATTTCAATAGGACATCCATACGGGATGACAGGTTCGCGCCTTGTTGCGCATGCACTTATTGAGGGTAAGCGTCGCGGTGTTAAGTATGTTGTAGTTTCAATGTGCGTGGGTGGTGGGATGGGTGCAGCAGGATTGTTTGAAACTGCTTGAGCTTTGATGAATTTCAATGTGTGAACAAATGGAGATGTAAGTGCATATCGATTCCCACCAATGAGCAGATTTAGCCTTATGGAGTACCATCGGTTGTTGCTGCATAATCGCGCCACCAGGTGCCAGGAGTTATCAAAACAGACTCTCCCATTTCTGATTCAAAAAACTGGTCGAGTTCCGAGGAGCTACCAAGAATAGACTGCATAACAAACTTGGCACGGGCGGCAACCAATGGCGAGGCCAATCTGTTTCTTTCTCCAAACGCAATGTTTGCATTGTAAACAACGTCACGGCCCTCTATAAACAATGAATCAGTAGTGATCCCATGTTTATATAGCAACATACCACTTGCAAAAAGTTGTTGTGCATCTGATAGATCCGTTGTGTAACTGAAAAAATTGACTTTACCTTCCATACTAAACTGCAAACCAACATTAGCAGCTGTATCAATTTTCTGCACGTCGGTGGCTAACACATTGTTATAGTAAACATCAACTAGGTCGTATAGGAAAGAATCATTGTTTGTGAGTGTCATGTCGTTATGCAATTGTTGCGCAAATAAACCAGAAGATAGTTTGAACTGATCACCTGGTGTGTTTTCGCTTAGTTGACTAAGTTGTGTAGAGTAAGTAGCGGGATCGATGCCTTCAATAGCAAAGGCCAGGCGCTTGTACAATTGATTTGTAAAACGAAAATACATTGCGACAAAATCTCGTTCATTCTGATCAGATTTTTCATCGAGCTTAATGTTGTTAAACAACTGGCGTGTTATGAACGTAAATTGTAGTTCATCACGAGAGTTAAACCGGGCGTTACGATCCAGGTTGCTGCTTACTTGAATTGCGGCTTTCTCATCTGATGTTAGCCACAGCACAGATGGTCCAATCAGAAGAGATGCTTTGTTCGCCAAATAATTAATGCCATTTATAGAGCTGCCAATGTAGATGACGGTCACGCCTCTGAATAACGATAACTCTTCTTTTGAATAACTTGAAAGAATTTGTTCAAACCGAGTACCCATCCAATCGTGAGTAACCACCACGCGGTCCATAATTGAATTGATGTCGGGTGTTGACGTTATTTGTCCAATCATCGGTAACACACCAAAATTGCAACTGTTCTCTTCAGCTGCCTGGTAGCATGTTTTTAGAACATCGCCATAGGCACTCGTCGCTCGAAATGGTTTCGCGTTGTCAATTGTGAGAGGTTGCCTCTGGTCGGCTGGAATCGATGGTTTAATAGCGACAAAATTGTCATCGTAAAGCGGTGATAGTGGGTCATCGCCAGTACCTGCATCTGGGTCAGTACCTGCATCTGTGCCAGTGCCAGCATCTGTGCTGGTACCTGCATCTGTGTCGGTACCTGCATCTGAGTCAGTACCTGCACCTGAGTCAGTACCTGCACCTGAGTCAGT
>CALIMV010000182.1 GCA_938045275.1 uncultured Granulosicoccaceae bacterium | reverse complement strand
GGCGCTGATGGACCCACATTTATAGAAGGCCCCCTGGCGCAAGATCAACAATTCGCACAAATATTGGCAGCCGTTAGCAAACGACCGGTATATATCAGTGAATCTGAAACTGGCACCAGCATTGGTGCTGCTATGTTAATTAGTCCGCCGAAGAATTCGCCCAACTATACTCAGGTTGTTGTTGATGCAGCGAAGCAGGATAAACTGGATCACTATGCCAGGCGATGGAAACAACAATTGGCTAAACACACCACATAGCATTACTTGGGACCAGGATCATGTGCAGTATTTTTGTTTGGAGAACGTCTGCTATCCACTACTCATTGCTACCAGCAGTATCCTAAGAATATGCTCAAACGAGAGCGTACTATGTTATAGCGTATAATTGTATAACGACACGTGGGTCACGGAAGTGGCATCTCATCCTCTGATACAAGCAAAGGCCAATGATGCCCTCGCCTGAGAACAACCGATCGAAAATGTCTGAAGTCCCACGTTAAAAATGGCTTGGTAATTAGACCGCCATTTTCGCTTGGTAATGACACTTCTACAGTTGATGACTACAAGCACACATATACCAGTAGGGCTGCTGAGGTGTAGCATTAGCTCGAAAAACATTCGATTAAGACGAAGATCTATACCTATTCGACGATAATAACCTGACCGGTGCCAGCTCCCTCAATGCTCTTGGTATACGCCAATCCAACACGTTCGGCGGCAACCCTTTCGTGCCCCGGAAAGAATCTACCATACCGCTTTTCCGACACATCTAAAAGCCCTGGGCTTACGACATTTATACGCAAACCGCGTGGCATCTCAATAGCAGAGCCGACTACGAAGCCGTCCACTGCCCCATTTGCGGTTGCCGCGCCGGCGCCCATTCGAATGGGATCACGATTCAGTACTCCGGTTGTGAGCGTAAAAGAGCCGTAGTCGTTTACGTAATCTAAACCCTCAATAACCACGTTTATTTGACCCATAACCTTATCGGTTAAACCAAGCATAAACTGCTCTTCTGTAAATTCGTTCAGGGGACCAAAATGCACGTTGCCAGCTGTTGATATAACTGCATCAACCTTTCCTGTTTGCTTATACATCGACACGATGGATTCCCGATCTGCCAAGTCCGCTTGAATATCTCCGCTGCTTCTACCTACTGTTATTATCTCGTGCCGTGGAGTTAATTCAGCGAATACAGCCTTACCGATGTCGCCGCTGGCTCCGATTAGAATGATCTTCAATATTTTTGTCTCCACTCAAAAGTTGGATTGTATTTTAGTTACCTAAAAGGATGTGCAAACGACCAGTGTTTGCCGATACAAGTTAATTCTGACCGTAGCCAGCTACCGCTTAAGCACAATTGGAGGCCTGTTCATTTTAAACAGTCGAGTTTTAAATGTATTTCTGATTTCTTCAAAGCCGACGTAAATATGCACCAGCTTTCAGCACCTGGAAAGGATCGTGAGGGACCCATAGGAAAAGTTAAATGACTTGCTTCAATCCAAAGTTAGTTTAGCTCCG
The DNA here is from genome assembly GCA_938045275.1 of uncultured Granulosicoccaceae bacterium. Lineage (GTDB taxonomy): Bacteria > Pseudomonadota > Gammaproteobacteria > Granulosicoccales > Granulosicoccaceae > Granulosicoccus. Next base: position 1,176 of record CALIMV010000182.1, on the reverse strand, counting down.
GTTGTCATATGCTGGTCTGCACCATCGGTAATTTCATAGTAATTACCCTTCTCGGCAACGTAAATATGAGACGTTAATGGAAGATCAACTAGCCCGTCAACCGATCCGACAAACACACTGATCCTATCACCACTATCTGGCTTCCAAAATAAAGTGCTCCCACACTCATAACAAAAGCCTCTTTCGGCATTTGGCGACGACCGATACCATTTCAAGCCTTTTGTTTCAGTTAGGTTGAGGCTTGCCGGTCTAACCGAAGTTGCCGCAGTAAAGTGGCCACTGGATTTTCGACATTCCAAACAATGGCATCCGACTATTTCTCGAAGTTCACCGCTCGCTACATATCGCACAGAGCCACACATACAGCTGCCAGCTAATCTGCCCATGTACTATGCATCGCGAGGTATAAAATTGAGTCCATCTATTTGGTACTTTTATTATTATCGGAAAGGGAATTCTACAACTTGGTGGAGCCGCTAAGCTATTTCAATAACGACTGGTGTTAGCCGATTCCACCCTATATGCAGAACTGGAACAGGTATTACTTGAGCTGCACACTATGATGTTTATTAATAAGTTCATTTCCTAGATGCGATCAATTCCATTCGCCGACTTTAGATATGTACTGTCGTATTATTCCATGTGAAAAACGCGTTCCATTGGTTCCACAACCGGTTCAGAATTAGCACCGCTAAGCATGATATCGGCCATGTATGCCCACCATTTCTGCATGACAGGCTCCAGTGGTAGCTTATCCATGGTGTGCGCAGGCGTTCGGCGTAATACAGCGAACAAGCTGTTCGTTGGTTCGTGCAGAAAGATTGAGTAGTCAGATACACCGGCATCCTTCAACAGGCTTACCAACTCTGGCCAGATTTCATCATGACGACGTTGGTACTCAATCGCCTGACCCTCGTTTAATTGCATTCGGAAACCGATTTGTTCCATAGATTTTTCCATAGCGGTTTTGCACATTTTTGAAAGAAGATTGGTTGACAATACTTCGGTAGAGAAACGAAGGTGAGTCAACCCAGGCCTTTCATAAAGCGCAAATCAAAATACTTCATAAAGCTTTCGCGATCTTCATCGCTCACATTTTTATACTCAAAAGTAACATTTGTGCAGGGCATTACCACCAGAACCAATCGTCTTTCACGCTCTTCGCCCAACGTAATT
>CALIMV010000181.1 GCA_938045275.1 uncultured Granulosicoccaceae bacterium | reverse complement strand
ACAGGCACGGTTTCGTTGTGAATGTTTCGCTAACCAGGCGCATACCACGGCCGGCATTGTTAACCAGACAATGCACCGAGCCAAATGCGTGAAGCGTTGCAGCAACAACTTTCTCGCAGTCGGCATAATTTGTGGCATCTGCCTGCATAATTTCTATTCGACCGTTCGGGCCAACTGCTTGCTGAACATCTTTAAGTTCATTAGGATTGTTAGCGGCGGTTACCATAACATTGGCGCCACACTCTGCCAGTGCTAATGACATCTCTTTACCCAGGCCGCGTCCACCGCCGGTAACGATGACAGAGCGACCTTTCAGTGAAGGGTAGTTTTGTTTTGATGCATTCATTTGCTTAACTCGAAAAGTTTTCCGCCTGTTGTCACGTTATCATTGATTCCGCAGAGTCGCAGTGCAGACCAGAAGGTGGCGGAGTTGCTGCTGATGACCGGTTTACGCAATTCGTGCTCTAGTAAGTTAATAACTGGCAGCGTTGACAGGTCGGTACAAGTGAGCAGCAATGCTTCTGCATCAGCATGATCAACACTTCTTGCCAGTTCAGCTACTTCATCTGGTGTTATTCGACAGATATTGCGGAAATCGGCTACACCAGATGCACCAAAACCAAGACCCTGCATAGACACAACATTAAAACCGTTCTCGCCAAGAAAGTGTTTTTCGTGTTGGTTCATTGCATCAAAATAAGGTGTTGCAACAGCCACGTTAACAACCTGCAGTGCCTGTAGCGCTTCAACAATCGACTGTGCTGTGGTCAAGGCTTTACGGTCTGTTTTATCGATTATAAAGCGGGCCAGCGAATCAACCGGCGTTACCATAGACCCGGCTGTACAGCCATAAACCACAACATCGACTTCGGCTTGAGTCAGGTCTAACGCAAATTTTTCAATGTCGTTATACAAGGCCGCTTTGCCAGCGTCACTCTTGGTATCAGTGTGTAATGGCATACGAGCTGAATGTATTGATACACGCTCAGGTGACATGCTGTGCCATTCGGCTTCATTTGCTGTGTTGGTTGGAGGCACGATCAAACCAATTCGTGCTCGTGAACCGTACACCATCGGTTTGTGCATTAGTGAATCAGCCATTTGAATCATTCATATGAATCAGCCATTGAATCAGCCATTAGTGTGTCTCCCGATCGTTCAGATTAGGGCTTATCTGCTTATTGGCTTTTGCAGAAAACCAATACCGCAGTAACACAAACCCTGCAATACATAGGGCCAGGTATTGTAACCATGCCCATTCTTTTGGCAGTGGTAACAGCAATGGTACCGCTAAAATCAGTAGCGCGATGCGAATGCCAGAATGTAGTTCTGATCTAGCATAACCGGCTATTGCGGCACTCGCCAACAGAAGCGCAACCACAATACTGCTTAAGGTCACCAGAATGTTTAACCCCGACCCTTGCAGCAGCACTGCTGGATGGTAGACAAACAAAAACGGCACAAGGTATGCGCACCATCCCATCCGCATGGCTTCGAATCCTGTACGCATTTGCGGTGCATTAGCTAGACTGGCGGCTGCAAAAGCGGCTAGCGCAACCGGTGGTGTGATCATGGACAACATGCCAAAGTACAGCACAAACAAGTGCGCCTGAATGGGCTCAAGACCGAGGTTTATCAACGGTGGCGCCGCCAATGTTGCCAGCAGCAGATACACACCGGTGGTCGGTAAACCCATGCCCAACAAAATACATACGACAGCGGTAATGAGTAAAAGTCCAAACAAGCTGTTTTCGCCAAATCCTAACAAAACGAACCCTAAGCTGAATGAAAGCCCGGTATTTGAGAGAATGCCGATGATCATACCGGCGATGGCGGTAACGAGAATGAGACTGGCAATCGAACGACCCGTGTGAATCAAATCATCAAGCACGCGCACAGGCGTCATACGTTGCGATTTATCTTTTCGTAAAAACGACAAAACAACGAGCGATATCAGTGATACCAGAACAGCCATTTCGGGTGACAGGTTGAATTGAAACAGTGCGACAATCAATACGCAAAACGGGATTGGTAACAACCAGCCGGATTTGAGAACGTTTTTTACTGATGCAGGTTCAGCCGTTGGATTACCTGTGCCTAAATTAAATCGTCGCGACAGGAAATCGACCTGTAAAAACAAAGCCAGGTAATAAAGTATGGCTGGTACCAGCGCGGCTATCAGAATATTTTTATAGGGAAGTTGTAAAAACTCAGCCATCAGGAACGCCGCCGCGCCCATTATTGGCGGCATTAACTGACCTCCGGTGGAAGCAACCGATTCAATTGCAGCGGCTCGATGCGCTGGCATACCGGATTTTTTCATCATGGGTATTGTCAGAACACCGGTTGACATCACGTTCGATACAGCTGAGCCGGAAATTGAACCAAATAAACTTGATGCAATGACAGACACTTTGGCAGAGCTACCGGGCCCGGACCCGGCTACTGCTTGACTGAGTCCGGTAAAAAAAGCTGTACCTCCAGTGGTTTGCAGAGTGCGACCAAACAGAATAAACATCACCACCACAAAGCTTGTCACTGACAATGGCAAGCCGAGCATAGCAGTGGTGTCTGTGGCGAGAAAGCGTAATAACTCAGGTGGGGAGGATGCCCTTGCTTGCAATTTTCCCGGAATTACGTCGCCGGCAACGGCGTATAACGCAAACAACGCAAAGACGATAACCAAACTTAGACCCACCGCGCGTCGCAGGCCTTCAATCACTAACGGTACAATAATGAGTGCAATGGCTAAGGATTCTTTCGGACGAAAAAAAGCTTCTTCGGAGAGTACCGGTATACGTATAGCCAAGTAAACGCCTGCCAGCAGTGCCAGTACGGCTAACCCAAGGTTGATTCGCGCGACAAGATTTGAAGTATTTTCGTTCGATGAATCGAGGAACACTACCGCTATAGCCAGCGCCAGAATTATCGCCAATAGCTGCTCTGGGAACACTAACCAACCCAGCCTTGGCGGGATGGATAGCGCCCAGAAAATACTGGCAAGCGGAATCAACAAAGCCAGCGAGTTGCGTAACTGTTGCTCATTGACCATCTAACTGGCTATATTGTCTATTTGAATTTTAAAAGGCTATCGATTCCAGATACCTTTTTCTTTATAAAATGATTCTGCCGCCGGATGGTATTCAACGCCAACGTCTTTACCCATAGTTGCAGTGTCGAAGTCTTTCCACAACGGGCTGGTCTCTTTTAATGCATCCGGGTTGTCGTACATGGCTTTGACCACTTCGGTAATCGCGGCATCGTCAACGTCTTTATGGGCAAACAACGCATAGTCAAACGCCATACCAAAGCGGCCTTCGCCTTCACCGGGTGAAGAGCCGTTTAGCTCGACTATAAAGCTACCCGGAAAAACACGATCTGCCACGTCAAGAGCATCCTTACCGATATCAACGAAATTGACTTCACCAAATGAGGCTTGAAAATCAAAGGCAGGTTTTGACCCCACCGCAACTATTGCTGTGTCGGTTTGTCCTTCTTTCAATAGCTTCCACATTGTTGGGAAATTGGATGCTGGT
>CALIMV010000180.1 GCA_938045275.1 uncultured Granulosicoccaceae bacterium | reverse complement strand
CACTATGGCACTAAGCGATTTCAATGAACGTCTTTTACTGTGGTCAACCATGTTTTCCTCCATTAGCTAATCATGTACCAAGAACATATGCTTTTAACTGTGTAAAACAAGAAAAAGGTTACAGGGAGTCACAATATTGTTCAATAATTAACATATTAACGGCAGATTTTTCGCATTTGAAGTGTCCAATTTGTGTTAATTACCGTGCTGATGCTGATGTTAACTTGAATTCAGGTCAAGCGTTATTGCCCTGGTTTATGAAAATCACCATTCAATTATGATAAAGACAGTTCAATGCCAGATCTCGTTTTTTGTAGATACCTTATGATAGATACCTTATGAATGAATAAGCTGTTCATATCCGTCAATGGAAAATGGATTGAAAATCTGTTTCCCCCACATTTCTTGCCGATATTTGTGTTGCAAATTAGCCTCATCGCAAACTAAATCCCACTTTGCTTTAATAATCTTGATTTGGTGTTCTATTATTTGCAACGCAGCATTGGTTTCTAATCCGAACAAAGTTGCGCTTTGCACACAAATATCTAATCGGCTCTGGTTTTGGTCCCCGGCTATCAACATGGATTGTGATGGCTCATGTTCTACAGATAGTTGAGGGCAAATATCAAAGGCTGGGGTGAGGTGCAATTGTTTGCCATCCCAGAATGCAGCGTGATTGCGTGCATGATCATCTGTATTGCCGATTAGAATATTAAAAATCAGCCTTTTAAATAGTTCCTGTTGAGTATGATCGGGGTAGCTAAAGTCAGTCCGGATAATGTCAGCCAGATCAGCGTAACTAGCGTACCGTTCCAGCTTATTATCAAGCTCGAATAGCGTGAGTGCGGATAAGATGTTTTTTCTCTGCCAACCGTGTGGATTGTGAATTCGGTCGAATCGTTCAACCAGCAATACATCTTCGTTTGCTACTTTTAATAGTTGCACTGGGGCTACATACAGTCCAACTTCGGCGGCAAGTCGCATCGCAACATACTCGAGTTTCACCACAGCATAGGTGTCAGACCGAGCGGAGAATTTGGCGATATATTGTTTATCATTGTCCGTGATGTGGGCTTTGGGCCTTATACCACCAATGGATGTTCCAAAAATAAGTGCTTTGTCCAGTGCCTGAGTGAGTGGAATTTTATTTTCCAGACGTTCAACGGAAGTGAGAAGTGCTTCCAGCGTTGTGCTGTTATTAACCTTCGGATAATACTGAGTGGCAGAGCGTTGAAAATCAATTGCTCCAATTCGATTTGATCCTGAATTAAGTAGAAATAATAATTCATCATTATTGCCTACTTGCTCTTCCGCATTCGATAGATAATTTAAAACAACACGTCGTCCCCATTCACCGGGTGCACAGTCACGCAGGCAGCCGGCAAGCGTCAGTTCCGAGAGTGGTGCGATAAAGCCTTCTTGAAGTGGCAGTTCCCACGCATTTAATGATATGGCGTTTTCGCGCAACAGATAAGACTTGCCATAGTTGAATAAATACTGGTCGGCGTCTTTTAATATTCTTCCAGCAATGACCGGTTTAACTTCATTGGGAAGCCAGACCCAGACATACGCTTCAATATCAGAAGTTATCTTTGAGATCACGCTTGCTTCTACCCGGCTTATGAGAAAGCAGCGCGAGCTTCTCGCTAACAATCTGATTATGTTCAATTAAAGAATTGGAAGTATTTGAGTTGAACAACGGCACCCCGACAACACTGGCGGCTTCAAATGACAAGCCAATGTTGATTGAAGGATCGCCTTTTTCAATTTTCTGCAGTGTACTTCTGGCAATTGATGCACGTTTAGCCAGTTCTGTTTCTGAAAGTCGCCGTTTCTTTCGCGCCAGCCTGATCAGTTGCCCAAGTAATTTAGCGGCCTGTAGTGTGCTGGTTGTATAGGGTCGAGTAGTTGCCATTGTTTTGATCTCGTTTGAATCTATATACATCCAATATAGCCATTTTTGCATGTGTATGTAGTCATCTTGAATTACAGCTGTGGATTTGCTCCAATCACATTTTGACTGCAAATGTATTCAAAAGTACATTAAATGATTATATATGAAGTCATAATATGATAAATATTCAGGTGGGTTTGACGAGATTTTTGAAACAAATAGCGGGCTAATATTGTTGGTATTGGCAAATTGCAAATACTATTGAAATTGTATTATGTTATAAGTTAATAAGATGTTATAAAGCGTTGATAAATATCTAAAAACGTATTTATATTGTGTCGAGTGCTATGCAATTCGATTTTATTTAGAAAGCATAAAAGTTAGGGTAATCCCCATCTATTCCAAACGAGCGTTTTGATTCATAGTCGTCACTTGGAAACAAGGTAAGGCGTCAACTGCCAAAGAAGGCAGTTGGTGGAGTGGAGAATACATGTCTCAACAATTGTCATGGAGTGATTGGCTAGTCCTTAATTTGGCGCGCAATTGTGCACCAGATGAGCTACGCGAGGAGCTACTAAAAAACGGATTTAGTGAGGAGCAGGCTGACGATAAAATGCAGTCTGCAAGCGAATTGGTTCAGAAAAATCAACGCAACCTGACTGCAAAAGACAATAACTTTATAGTTACTCAATCTGTAAACCTTCCCAATGCAGTCAAAATCAGTAACGATAAAGTTGAGATGTATACAGTAGATGGGTTTATTACTGCTGAAGAAAACATGCAACTCATTGAGCTTATCCGGAATAACAGGCGGAGCTCTACTACCACTGATGAAGGGGTTTCCTCGTTTCGTACCAGTACAACGTGTGAACTTGCATCGTTAGACCACCCAATAGTCGAAGAAATTGATGAGCGTATTTGTCGATATATGGGCATAGACTCCAGTCACTCAGAGCCCATAGAAGGGCAGTGGTATGAGGTAGGTCAGGAATTTAAACCACATACCGACTATTTTGAACCAGGCAGTAAATCATACCATCACCATATAGGCGACTTAGGTCAACGAACCTGGACGTTTATGATCTACTTGAATACAACCGCTGAAGGAGGGTCCACTTATTTTGGTGAGTTAGGACTAAACGTCGAGCCAGTTGCAGGTACGGCTCTCCTCTGGAACAACGTAGATAGTAACGGCCATTTAAACAGCGCAACCATGCATTGTGGTATGCCGGTTAAATCTGGATATAAAGCCGTTGTAACCAAATGGTTTCGTAGTGTGGACAACAAACCTGTTTACAACAAAGAAGATAACGAATTAATACCACCGTTAACGAAACACGGATTTTTAGTAAAAACAATTCCTGAGGTTCTGTACAACACACTTATTGAGTTTTACCACGGTACTCGAAACAGCTCCATATTGGAGAGCATACCCGAGAATGTCAGCAATGAAGCTGGTGATCCGTGCACTGTGCTTATTGAATTAAGCGATGAGCTGCGACAATCGATACACGAAACTCTGCAACCTATGCTCGAAGCATGGGTTGGTAATTACTTGGAGCCTACATTTTTACATGGAATAAGAGAATATCGTAGTGGTGCAATTTTAAATGAACACCGTGACAGAATAAAAACGCACGTTGTCAGTGTGATACTGAACATTGATCAGGAAGTTGACTCTGATTGGCCATTAGTTATCGATGATCACTATTATCGTCGTCACAATGTTCAGTTAAAACCTGGTGAAATGGTTTTTTATGAGGGTGCCCGCTTAAAGCATGGGCGACCAAGCGCATTGCGAGGCAGGCGTTATGCCAATGTTTTTGTTCAATTCAAGATCGCATGATGAAAAAATAGCGGAAGCTCAGTGACAAATTTGCCAGCACAATAGCCAGCGATCGGAGCACATATCGCAAGTGCTAAAATCGTTGTTGTAAGAATGAATCTAGATTGATATTCAGAATGAGAATGATTGGAATTTCACTTACTTAAATATTTGCAATGGAATCTGTGCTGTGACTATCCAATTCGGCACATCCACAATCTCACTTATTTTAAGATCAACAATAGCACTACACAGCAGATAAGCTTGTGGGCGCGAAAGACCTTTAGTCTCAACAAGCCAGTCAATCATTTGCCGCACGGCATTTTGAGAGTTAACGTATAAATCAGGGCCATGCGCCGTTGTACCAAAATGTCCTGCAGAGTCAGTTTTAGTCATTGGGCTTGGTCGGATGTATTGCAATTCCTTAACACTGGAATTCTTTTTAATATTAAAACGCATTGTGACAGTCATCGGACACTCGATTCCTGTTCCGCAAATCTCACCCTGTCCCTGATTAGCATGACAATCTCCGGTTGAAAACAGGGCTCCAGGCACCAACACGGGTAACCAAAATTTTGTGCCAATTGTTAGATCTCTTACATCCACGTTTCCACCATTTTCTCGGGGCGGTATCGTGTTTAGCCGACCCGGCTCGCGCGGTGCAACACCAACACAGCCTGGCATGGGTTCGAATGGAAGAACGATATCGTTAACACCAAAATGACAATCGTTGCCATCAAGCTCCCATATATGAAAGTGTGGTTCTTTAAAATCGTCGGCTAACAAGCCAAAGCCCGGTCGAAAAGCTGTCCATCCCCAACCCTTATGCTGCATGTCCAGGATTTCAACTTCCAGGGCATCGCCGTACTCGGCACCATTGACATATACCGACCCGTTAAGTGCGTGTACCTTGCTGCGATCTACATTCAAATAATCTTGAAGAGTAGATTGTTTTGAATATTGTCCACTGGCTTCAAGACACTCGAAAACAACTGTGTCGCCAGGCTCTATGACCAATCGGGGCGTTACTGAATTGTCCCAAAAAGGCTGCGATACGCTGTCGTCTAAAAAATGTGTTTTCATAGAGCTAATTGCCGTAAGAACTGCCAGCATAACCACTGTATGCTGGTCGGTGGGACGGTGGCGCTATGACTACTGAGATTCTCGTCATGTTGTTTTATTTAACGTATTTATTAAACCATCGCAAATATGCGAGCTGGTCCGCCAGTACCACCTTTATGTTTGGGGGCTCCAATGACGAGCGTGGCGCCCGAGGCAGGTACCTTATCCAGATTGGCCAGATTTTCTATGCCGAATCTGCCAGCGGGCAGCCACGCATAGTGAGTAGCGAAATCTGCTGAGATGCCATGATCTAAAGATAGGGTATCCACGGCCATTGACGCTGCCGCGGTTTCCTCGAGTAGCATTTTTGTTGCTTCAACGTGGAATCCTGGATAATGCTGCGCTTTGCCATCGTAACCACGGTATTCATCGCTGGTGACTTTGCTTCCCCAACCAGAATGCATTGCAATGCAAGCGTGTTCCGGGATATCACCGTTGGTCGCAATCCATGCCTTGATGTCGTCTGGGGTGACCTGTGCATCTGCATCGTCTTGAGCACGGGCCGCAATGTCGATTACGCACAATGGTGCGATTAAATTGCTGACTTCGATTTCGTCTACCGACTTACCATCGGTTGAAAAATGCAGTGGCGCATCAATATGTGTGCCTGTGTGCTCGTTCACCGTATATTGAAACAGGTTAAAAGAATGTTCTGCGTAATTAAATAATTGCTCCATGCTAAATTGTGATTCTCCAAAATAGGTTGGAAAATCCGAATGTAATGTATGCGTCATATCTTCAACTTTGCCGTGACCGGCAGCCAGTGCCTTCGTACCGGTCATAGCACCACCGACCGCAGCTACTGTTCCAATGGCCGCGCTGGATTTAAAAAAACTGCGACGCGATAGCATCTTGTTTTTAACGGCGTTAATAACGCAAATATCGCACATGATTCTTTCTCCTGATAAGTTATTAGTTTTATATGTGTTCAGAGCTCTTTGGCCGCTAAGATTATGGTGAGGTGATCAGAATCAATGCAGGGTTTGCTGGGCTCCACAGTAACAACTTAACAGTTTTGGATAGACAAATTCAACTTGATTTCTGCGTCGAAAGTGTACTTTCTGAGTTGAGTGGTTGAGTGGTTGAGTGGTTGAAAATTTAGCCAATTCTTCCAAGCTATACGACAAGTGCCTATTTTGATGAATCCAAGCGCATGATTTACCCCAGCATTGTTCCTTCCAGATTTCAGGTATACACTAGAAGTTGCTGTAAAATTGTCTTACTTGCATTAATTTGAATGATGTCAGATTACCGTGAATTAACTGAACTCCAACGCTCCAGCTTCAATCGGGATGGCTTTGTTATTGTCGAAAATATGCTCGACCCGGAAACAATTATTAAGGCCCGTGAGCGGTTCAGCCTATTGTTTAAAGGGCAGTTCGATCTCGGTTTGGTGCCGGATGAATGGAATTGGCGAGAAGGCCGAGATGCCCCTGATCTAACTCGGCAAATTTGTAATGCATGGAAATCTGACAGCGTTATTCGCTCGATCGTTTTGCGTGAAGATATTGGTCGAATATGTGCAGAACTAAGCGATTGGCCTGGAGCACGCATTAATCAAGATAATATTATTTGGAAGCCTCAGGGTGCTCGCTCGCTTGGTTTTCACCAGGATGATAGTTTTCAGGCCTGGATTAATCCTCCAAACATGACAACATGCTGGATTACTTTAGACGATACACTAGCCGAGCAGGGAACAATTGAATACGTAAAAGGTTCTCATCTGTGGCCAGTAGCTCCACCCATAGCTCAGTTTCATGCCCCGGATGACCCGTTAACTGAACTTAGAGAAGCTGCAAAGAAAGTTAATGCAGAAATAGATATACAACCCATTGTGGCCACGGCAGGAACAGCAGTGTTTCATCATGGCCGCACTTGGCATGGTTCCAATGCAAACAATGGTTCCGGTGAGCGGCGATCAGTGGTTTGTCATTGCATGTCTTCTGCCGCCATGTTCTCTGAACAACAAATCAACCCAATCTATGGCAGATACAAACAGGTTGGCTCAAATCTTATGGACGAAAGTTTTTTTCCGATACTGTTTCAAAAAGATGGTTATAGAAGCCCGTGGATAGATAATTTCGCTTAAAAGCTGCTACTCTCCCGACTGCTGGTGTGTACTGCGGTGCAACAACCTCTCTGTTCATTCAAAAAATGACAATTTAACCGACAAACTTCATGGCTAGTAACAGCACCAACGCTAAGCTGACATCCGGTTCGATCTACAAACATTTGATAAGACTTTCCATCCCTGCCGCGATGGGAATGGTGTTCAACACACTGTATAACCTGACTGATTTTTGGTTTGCAGGTCTTCTATCTGACAATGCACTCGCCGGTGTGTCTATTGCGGGCAGCGTATTTTTTATTCTGTTAGCAATAGGTATTGGACTGCAGACAGGCACATCAGCCGTTATTGCGCCGGAGATTGGTGCAGGAGATGAGACCGGTGTTGCGGAATGGGTAAATCAGGCGTTTGGGTTAAGTTTGATTTTCAGTGTTGTCACCATGCTGTTAGGTTGGTTGCTAGCGGACAAGCTGGTGCTGTTTCTTGGTGCAGAACCTCAAATAGCACCGCTTGCAAATCAGTATCTGGAAATAACACTTGCCGGTAGCGCAGCTTTTATTCTCACCTTTATGGCTGCAGGTGCATTGATGGCAATGGGTGACACAGTCACAAACCGCAACGTTCTTATGGTTGGCTTTTTTGCCAATTTTTTACTGAACCCGTTATTCACTTTTGTTTTGGACTTTGGGGTAAGAGGGCTCGCTCTGGCAACCGTGGTTATAAAAGTGGCTTCGGCTCTGTATCTTTTTAGAGTATTGGCAATAAAGACTGGCCACTGGCCTAAGCCGGCATTTAATTTTTTCAAAATATTGGATTTACTCAAGCAAGTGTTGCCTGCAAGCTTGAATATGCTGACTGTCATACTCGGTGGATTTATTTCTGTGGCATACATTGGCAGGTTTGGCAGTGACCACATCGCAGGTTATGCGGTTGGATTAAGATTAGAGCAAGTTTTATTGTTACCTGCTTTGGGGCTGAACGCCGCTGTCATGGCCATATCTGGTCAAAACTTTGGGGCGGGGCATTATGACAGGGTACGAGAAACTTACACAAAGGGGCTGTATGTTGGCCTTGGTATGGCCGCCGTATCGATACCAATTATGGTATTTCTTTCACCAACATTAATGGGTGTGTTTACAGAAAGTGAGGTAATCAAAAACACAGGAGCGTCGTATCTCAAAATAGATGCTATTGCGTTTTATGCTTACGTGGTGCTGTTCTTAAGTGTAGCGTTGCTGCAGTCTATTAAGCGCCCTATGTTTCCTATGGTGCTTGGTATCGCACGACAATTTGTTGTGCCAGCAAGTATTAATTATTTGCTTATAGTGCTACTCGGTTACCCCATGTTATCGATTTTTTATACCATTATAAGCGTTGTGGTGATCAGCGCGTTTGTATCATATTGGTATACCCGAAGAACTATAAACGCACTTTAGTAGAGTCGTTCTAGAAGCCATCTCAAAATTGAAATTGTGCGTTCAGACTAGTCATGTTTATCGACGAACCACCATCCTTACTGTTTCCATACGAATCGTTATAGTTTAAAGCCTGAACTACATCTCGTGAAAGTGCTCTTACGGTACGTGCAGGCAGATAACTGTTTGTAAACACAATCCTTTGCGGATTTACCTGTGGAGACATACTAATGAAACGCAATATACTATCAATTAACGCCGTCGTTATGAGCTTTATGCTTTCCTGTGTTCTTTTCGGATTTCTGGCTATTGGCTTGGCTGCCGCTGTACCTGTCTAAGGAATGCGTACAGTGTATTCTTGATCAAATGTTGTAAACCAGAAACGTGATGGAACTGCATTTATCCGTTCACTTGCTCAGTAATCAATGGTGGGGTAACGTGTGGGTTGTACTTTGAATTAGTCTGAGACGTTACAGCATGAGTGATCGAGTAGTTAGTGATCGAGTTGTTATAGTAACTGGGGCCGCGCGGGGCATCGGTTTGGCCGCCACGAAATTATTTCTGGCAGAAGGTGCTGTCGTTGTGATGGTCGATATCGACAACAATGAATTGTTAAATGCATCGGCAGAGTTACTCAACGTTTTGCCAGTTTGTTGTGATGTATCTGACCCTGAACAGGTCGATTCGATGATTGCCCAGTCACTGGCACACTACGCAAAAATCGATTGTTTGGTTAATAACGCTGGAATTGCCGATTTCGGCCCGATCGATGAAACCACCTTTGCCACTTGGCGCCGAGTGATGGCAACGAACCTTGACGGAGTGTTTTTGTGCTCCCAAGCGGCTACAGCTGAGTTAAAGCGCCAGAAGGGGTGCATTGTTAATATTGCCAGTATCTCAGGGCTCAGAGCCTCTACCTTGCGTACAGCCTATGGCACTTCAAAGGCTGCGGTTATTCATTTAACTCAGCAGCAGGCGGCAGAACTGGGTGAGTACGGTGTCAGAGCGAATTGCGTTGCACCGGGTCCGGTGCGTACTAAACTTGCAATGGCTGTCCATACACAAGATATTATCGATGCTTATCACGACGCCATACCACTGAATCGATACGGTACTGAAAACGAAATAGCCGAAGCCATTGTGTTCCTGTGTTCACACAAAGCCAGTTACATTACCGGGCAGGTCATAGCTGCGGACGGTGGATTTGAATCCACGGGTGTTGGATTACCGGCGCTTAGATAACGCCTGTTTCCTGCACAATCGCCGAATAAACTCTCAGTTGACTTTGTTGTTGTCTCCTTTGTTATACCAAGTGGTCGCTTTTACGCACTTGCTGCGCGGTCGGAGTGACCTAAAACTGTCAGTATAAGCGCGCTATTTTCACCAAATGCAATCGCTTAAATATGACGTTATCTATCGCCAATGATTTTGGGTTTGGAACGCAAATTCGTAAGTCCCCGTATTTTGATGCAACCGTTAGATGGGGAGCTAAGGATTTCTCTGTTTACAATCACATGTATATACCCCGAGATTTTGGTGACCCTGTTCAGAACTTCTGGAATTTGGTCACAAGCGCTATTTTGTGTGATGTTGCGGTTGAACGTCAGGTTGAAATAACCGGGCCAGATGCAGCGAAATTTACTCAACTGCTGACACCGCGAGATTTGACCCAGTGTGCGGTTGGCCAATGCAAATATGTGATGATCACCAATGCCGAAGGCGGCATTTTGAATGACCCTATACTGCTACGTTTGGCAGAAGACCATTTCTGGTTATCGTTGGCAGACAGCGATGTATTGTTATGGGCTCAAGGTGTGGCCGTGAATTCTGGCATGGATGTCAATATTACAGAACCAGATGTATCTCCGTTACAACTGCAAGGTCCGAACTCCGGCTTAATCATGGGTTCGCTGTTCGGTGATCAAATCACTGATCTTAGGTATTACTGGCTTAAGGAAATGGAGCTTGATGGAATCCCATTAATTGTATCCCGCACAGGTTGGTCAAGTGAGCTGGGTTATGAGCTATACCTGCGAGACGGTACTCGAGGTGATGAGCTATGGGAGAAAATCATGGCGGCAGGCAAGCCACATGGCATAGCGCCTGGGCATACTTCTTCAATTCGCCGTGTAGAAGGTGGCATGCTGTCGTACCACGCCGATATGGATATTAATACCAATCCCTTTGAGCTAGGGCTCGGTCGACTGATCAATTTGGAAGCAAGAACTGAGTTCATAGGCAGGAGTGCTCTACAAACTATTCATGATAATGGTGTGGATAGAACGCAGGTTGGGCTGGAGTTATCTGGTGAACCTTTGGTGGGGCCGAATACCACATTCTGGCCAGTGGTAAAAGACGCAGATTTTATTGGCAAAGTGACGTCGGCTGTATATTCTCCTCGCCTTAAGAAAAATATTGCTTTGGCGATGGTGTCGACCGAACACATGGAAATTGGCAGTTTATCAAACGTAATGACGCCAACCGGTTCCAGAGCGGCAGTGGTTGTGGAAAAGCCGTTTTACGATCCGAAAAAGAAAATTACTACTAATTAGAGTTAATCGTCGTTGTGTGCGTAACCGAGTGCGAGTCATCGGGTGTTAGTCACCGAGTGCCAATCACCGAGTGCAAATCACCGAGTATTAGTCGCATGAATTCAAGTGAAGTCAAAATCAACAATGGAAAGTACATGAGAGCAACGAGTCGGCGCCCGTCATGTTTAACAAGCAAAATAGCCATGTGATTGCGACGTGTACTAAAAGACCACGTTTTCTTTCTCAAGCTTCTTGGATGATTTCGCATCGCGAAAAATCAGCGGATGCTCGGAGACGTGCTGACCATTTGGCAGTTGTGCTTTTGTTACCACAGCTTGTACTTTGTGATGGTCTGATGATTTATCGCAAACGGGGTCCGCCGCAGCAGGGTCGCCAGCCATCATGTAAGCCTGGCACCGACAACCGCCTAGGTCGTTCTCTTTTTCCGGGCACGAGCGGCATGGTTCTTTCATCCACGAATCGCCACGGAATCGATTAAAGCCTTCGCTGTTGTACCAGATTTCTTCGATACTGTGCTCGGCAACTGATGGGAAATCAGCTCCGGGTAACATGGCGGCTGTGTGGCAGGGCAAGGCTGTGCCGTCTGGTGAAATAGTCAGAAATACGTTACCCCAGCCATTCATGCATTTTTTAGGTCGCGTTTCATAGTAATCGGGTACGACAAATATAATTCTGAGTTTGTCCGCGTACTTCTCTCGGTATTCATTGGTTATTCTTTCGGCACGTTCCAATTGATCACGCGATGGTAATAAGTGTTCCTGATTGACTTTGGCCCAGGAGTAAAACTGGGTGTTTGCCAGTTCCAGGGCTTCAGCACCTAGCTCAATGGCCATTTCTATTATATTTTCGATGTAGTCAATGTTGAGTCGGTGAATTACGCAGTTCAAAACCATTGGGATTTCGTGATCCGCAATTATTTTGGCGACTTTATGTTTCAAATCGAATGTTTTAGTGTGAGACAGAAAGTCATTCAGTTCTTTAGTTGAGTCCTGGAAGGAAAGTTGAACATGATCAAGGCCAGCTTGCTTTAACTTGGACATGCGCGACTCTGTTAAACCGACCCCTGAAGTGAGCAAGTTAGTGTAGAACCCCAGCTTGTGCGCTTCTGCAACCAGTACTTCCAAGTCATCTCTTAGCAGGGGTTCGCCACCTGAGAAGCCGCATTGAACACTGCCAAGTGCGCGAGATTCATTGAGTACACGCAACCAACCATCAGTGTCTAGTTCATTGTTGACGCTATCAAAGTTTACTGGGTTGTAGCAGAACACGCAGTGCAGTGGGCACCGGTAAGTCAATTCACACAATAGCCATAGTGGGGGGCCGACTTTATCAGTTTTTTGCGATTCACCTGATGTCGAGGTTATAGCGTTTGTGTTCATGTGATTGCTTCACACCGTTAGGTTAAGTTCAGTTTACACCAAGCGCATTATGGAGACCGTTAATGTCACTGTATTGTCAGCTCGTGCTAGTGGCAGATGTTAAGTCTATCCATTGTTTCTCTAGAGCAATTTCAATAAATCCTACAACGTCTTTCTGTAGATCTTTTTGATCAAACGCACTTTCCAGTTCATCGATAATGGCCAGAATGTTCTTCACACCATCACAACGCTTTAATATTTCCCCGGCAGGCCCATTGAGTTTGACCATGCCCTCGGGGTATAAAAGTACCCAGCTATCCTGCGCATCTTCAAACTGAAGCTTGTAAGGCTTTGCTATAGACGCAATTTTCGATGTATCTATATCGGCGGATGCTGATTGGTTCATGTTGTGCGCTCTGCTGTGGGTCTGGCTGCTGCTGCTGGCTTGTCTGTTAAGCCATAGCGTTGCGCCATTGCATCGTTCATCTGCCACAACACATCGAGCTTGAAATTCAATATTTCCAGCGCTCGTCTTTGCAGTGCTGGTGTGTTGAAGTAGTCCAATGTTATGGACAATCCGTGCTCGACATCACGGCGCGCTTGAGTCACTCGGTTGCGAAAATACGTTAGCCCATCTGCTTCAATCCAGGGGTAGTGCTCCGGCCAGGTGGCCAGTCTTTGTTTATGTATTTTTGGAGCGAATAGTTCAGTAAGCGATGCACAAACAGACTCCTGCCACGGGCGCGTGCGTGCAAACTCAATATAGGCATCCACAGCAAAGCGTACTCCAGGTGACAAATGCCGAAGATCCCAGACTTCCTCTCGGCTAAGACCGGTGGCGGTGGCAAGACGTACCCATGCTTCTATACCGCCTTCGTCTTCAGCGCCGGGAATATCGCAGCCATCATGGTCCAATATGCGCTTGACCCACTCACGACGAATCTCTCGATCAGTACAGTTGGACATTACGGCGGCATCTTTTATTGGTATGGCAAGCTGATAATAAAAACGGTTTGCGACCCAGCCTTGAATCTGAGTCTCTGTTGCATGCCCCTCGTTCAACATAACATTGAAAGGGTGATAGATATGGTAGGCCTTACCTTGTTCACGCAAGCGTTCTTCAAACTCAGTACGAGTCCATAACACCTCTCGATTTGAGTCACTCATGCGTCTTTTTCCAGTGTAATAGTCATGCCGTCCTCGGCGACCTCAATGCCATGTTCGCTTAAGATGGCTCTCTCGGGTCCTTTTTCATTTAATATAGGATTGGTATTATTTATGTGGATGAGCACTTTTCGGGTTGTCATTGGCAATTTATCCAGCCATTCGAGCATGCCACCTGTCCCCGATTGTGCGAGATGGCCCATTGATGCAGCTGTTTTTTGCGAAGCACCTGCTTTGATCATTTCATCATCGGTCCACATAGTACCATCCACCAATACGACATCAGCCTGCTGCATTGCGTCCCAAACTGCCGGTTCCATCGTCCCGAGGCCAGGCGCATAAAATAGTTTTTTGTCTGATTGCGTGTCATGCATGAGCACACCAACGGTATCACCAGGCACCGGATTATCACGTCGCGGAGAATAGGGCGGAGCGTTACTGGTTAGTGCGATAGGTTTTATGTTGACTGCCTGCGCACCCGGTAAGTTAAGTATTTGATCATTTAGTTCAACTTCAGTCCAGTTGATACCGCAATAGTGGCCAAGTACTTTGAGTAGTGGGTTCCCTGTACATAGGTCTTCGTACACAGGCGCGGTTGTAAACAGGTTCAGTGGGCTATTGTGTTCACGAAGCATTAATAGACCCGTTGTATGGTCAATCTGAGCGTCGAGCAAGAATACACATTGGATGCCTGTATCTCGTAGTGATCGAGCAGGTTGGCTACCCGGAAAAGACTTTAATTGCTGAAGAATATCGGGGGACGTATTGAAAAGGGCCCAGTCTGTACCGTTATCGCTTATAGCAATAGATGATTGTGTTCTTGCTTTTGCTTGAATGGCGCCGCTGCGCACGCCAGCGCACATACGACAATTGCAATTCCATTGGGGGTAACCACCGCCAGCTGCCGAACCGAGAACATGTAGTTTCACGCGGGTAGTCTGTTTAGATTAAGAGGTTCAGAAATATATATGAGCGATTTTGATAAACAGGCACCTGAACACTGATTATGGTGCTGCACTTGAATGGACAGACGCTGGTCGTTAATTGACGAGCGTCTGTCCTGATACCGCTAGCGGTGAGAGAAATACATAGTAATTTCAAAACCGAAACGCATATCAGTTGCTGCTGGTGTTTCCCATTTCATAGTTGTCTCCGGAGACGTTAATGGATGAAATATTTAGTAGTTCCAAAGTGCTCTTAGCACCGGCTTAGTGTATCCATGTGGCATTTTAAGTCAATATTATTACGCCAACGTATATGTTGGACTTATGGCCCATGCGAGACAATTTGACCAGTGCTGTACTGTTTGACAAACTTCCTCAAGGCATTGATTTTAAATATATTATTATACATAAAGGGAGGGTTGTGGGTTATATTCACGCGCTCTTTGTTCAAGCGGCAAGCTTGTCTGACGCTGAAAATTTTAAACAGCGAGACAGCGCTCATTTTGTCTTTAAACCTTTCCAAAAAAACGTGAACAAAAATCTGAACTAATTCGTATTACTCACATGTAGCGGGTGGGTTCGTCTGAAGCTCGTCCAGCCAGGCTGGCTCCGTAAATTGATAGAACGTCGGTGATTTCCATGCAGCACATGCAGCGTATAAGTGTTGTATAGAGTTAGTGGCCTGGCTTTTGGTCTGTATGCAATACCTGTATGTAATAGTCTTCTTGTAATAGTCTGAGGTAATGGTTTTTCTGGCGTTGTTAGTGTGCCTTGGGGATGGCGGTTTGCGCGTTGACACACGAATAGCAATACGCTTAAAGTGAGTCGGAGCGTAAAAATAATGTTTATCTTACGAGGGGGAAGTTGTAATGCAATTCAAACCATTAGTTACCTTAACAGCTGTTTTGCTGACTTTTATGGTCAGCACTGTTGGCTCCGTATTCGCCGATGAAACTTGCATGTCTCCATACATGGCAAAAATTGCTGGTCAGGAAGATTATGTTTATGTCTGGACACTTGGCGCTGAGGGTGTAGGTGACGAACAAGACAAGCTAGTTACCATCGATGTTAATCCAAAATCAGAAAACTACGGAACTATAATAAATTCACTGTCGGTTGGTGGTCGTAACGAAGCGCATCATAGTGGTTTCACTGACGACAGGAAATACCTCTGGGCTGGTGGTCTCGACAGTAATAAAATATTTGTTTTCGATGTGCACACCGATCCGGCAAAACCAACCCTTAGCAATACAATAGAAGATTTTGTTTCGGCCAGTGGCGGCGTTGTCGGGCCGCACACAACCTACGCGTTGCCAAATCGGATGTTGGTCACAGGGTTATCCAATAATCAGGATCACGGTGGTCGTACAGGCTTAGTGGAATACACCAATTCTGGTGAATTTATTAAGACTAATTGGATGCCAACGGATGACAATCTGCAGGGGGCAGAAAAGTCAGGTAGCTACGCTGATGGCTTTGGATACGATGTTCGAGCATTGCCTCGACGCAATGTACTTGTTACTTCATCGTTTACTGGTTGGAATAACTACATGATGGATCTCGGTAAGTTAATGGGCGATGCCGAGGCCATGAAACACTTTGGCAATACAGTGGTTATCTGGGATTTACACACTCGCCAGCCGAAGAAAATCCTGGATGTACCTGGTGCGCCGCTAGAGTTGCGTTGTGCATGGAAGAAAGAAAATAATTTCTGCTACACCACCACGGCATTGACCTCGGAAATCTGGATAATTTATGAAGATGAAAACCAGGAATGGCAGGCCAAGTCGGTTGCCAAGATTGGCGATGCAAGCAAAATTCCACTGCCTGTTGATATCTCAATTGCGGCAGACGACTCTTTGCTATGGGTTAACACGTGGAATGATGGACAAACTCGAGTGTTTGATCTCTCTGACCCGTTTGCACCAGAAGAGGTTTACACGAAGCGCATTGGTGAGCAGGTCAATATGTTATCGCAAAGCTGGGATGGCAAGCGTGTCTACTATACGTCCTCATTGTTAGGTAACTGGGACAAAAAGACTGCGCCTGATGGCGAAGACCTGCAATACTTTAAAGCCTTTAATTGGACTGATGGCGAGTTGCAAGAACAGTTTGCTATAGATTTCCTGGCTGAAAATCTCGGATTGCCGCATCAAATGCGCTTCGGTGCACATGCTTTGTATCAATAGACTATTGAATAGTTTTTTATCGTGTGTCAGGGCTGTGAAAGCCCTGACCCAAAAGCCATTTGTTTTTTTTCTGGGTGTATTGATTAGCTCAGGTGTTTTTGGGCATGAAGGCAACAAACACGACGGAGCGGATGAGTCATTACCAGCCGCAGCATTGCCAGTACTGGCACCTGGGTACGAGGCACTGACGTTTACAGCTCCGATTGCGGGTAGTTACACTCTTTCCCATGTCGGCACAGCTGCAAGTGGCGACGTCATCGATAGCTCCGGAGAGCAACTACAACTCGAAGATTTGATGGCCGGCAGGGTAAGCGTACTCAGCTTTATTTACCGTGCGTGTAATGATGTCAATGGCTGTCCACTGGCAACCTATGTTATGCATCAACTGCGGGCTCAATTGGAGGAGCATGGTGGTTTGTCAGAACGCGTGCGACTCATATCAATGAGTTTTGACCCTGTCAACGATACAGCTGCTGCAATGGATGCCTATAAGCAGTCATTTCAAGACAGTTCGATCGACTGGCGATTCGTAACCGCGCCGTCCATAGAAGCGCTTGAACCGATTCTTGAAGCCTACGATCAACCGCTCAGTAAAACCGCTTTGGATGACGATACCGTCTCTATCAATCACATGCTTAGAGTGTTTCTGATTGACGCGAATGGCTCTATTCGCAATGTTTATAGTGCTAACTTACTGCACGCCGAGACCTTGTTCAATGATGTGCTTACACTCGACCAAGAAGAGCGTCAGGGACAGAACACGGAAGTGCCGGAGCCCACGCAAAGCGTCAAGTCATCGACTGAATACGTCACCATAGACCGTAGAGAAGGGTATAGCGAGGGTAGTTACTCCAGTTCATCTACGTCGTTGGTGCAAGGTTCAACGGCTGTAGATTTGCTCAAACTAGCCAAAGACAATGCGCTAGGTTTACCAAATGTGTCGGATAGCGCAGCGCTAACTAAAGAGAAAGTTGAATTAGGTCGACAACTATTTTACGAGCGCAGACTATCGATAAACGATACTTTCTCTTGTGCTATGTGCCATGTACCGCAACAAGCTTTTACGTCAAATGAATTAACAACCTCGGTTGGTGTGGAAGGTAGAACAGTCAAAAGAAACGCACCAACCATTTTGAATGTCAAGTACGCCAAACGATTGTTTCACGATGCCCGTGAATCGCGACTCGATCAACAGATTTGGTCACCGCTGTTGGCACACAATGAAATGGCAAACCCTTCAGTTGGTTATGTGCTTGAAAAAGTCATGGCAATTCCCGAATACGCTCAGCAGTTCGATTCTGTTTATGGTGCGCCAGCGACAATGCATACGCTGGGTGATGCGCTGGCTGCTTATCAAAACGTACTGGTTACTGGAAACTCGCCGTTTGATCAATGGTATTACGGACAACAACAAGACGCAGTGAGCGCCACTGCCAAATTAGGGTATGAGCTGTTTTCAGGCAAGGCTTCCTGCGCCGTATGCCATACAGTCGATTCACAGTCAGCGCTGTTTAGCGATTATCAACTTCATAACACAGGAATCGGTTATGCGAACTCAATGAGCAAACCAGAACCCCATAAAGTGACGCTTGCTCCGGGTGTTGTTGTGACGGTCGACCCAGCGAGCTATGCTGCGGCAAGTGAAAAGCGACCAAACGATCTGGGTTACTACGAAGTGACACTCCAACCTTCAGATCGGTGGAAATTCAAAACGCCATCTCTGCGAAACGTAGCGCTCACTGCGCCTTACATGCACAACGGTTCTATAGCCACGTTGGAGGAGGTAGTGGATTTTTATGCGCAAGGCGGTATAGAGAATCCTGAGCTCTCGCCACTGATCCGCCCTTTATCATTGAACGAGACAGAAAAAGCTGCACTGGTGGAATTTATGCGATCACTGACCGGTGAGTCTGTAGTGCAACTGATGAACGATGGTATGGCAGCACCGATTGGCGATACTCGAGCTCTTCAGTAATCTTGTTGTAACCAATGCTCATTGCATCTCAGCTAAATTACTAAAATTTTTGTAAGCTTGAATCCCTGAAATTTCTTTTCAATTATTCTGCGTTATGGCTGTTATTGTTCAGCTGCAGCAATTCTCCGATAATGGGCTAAACTTCAGCCATGTGCCGACTTCAAACAATCGAGATCGCCGGTAATCCAGCATTTACTGCTGTTGCGTGGGAATGGCGATACTATCCAAACATAGAACGCTGCTGCGCTGCATGCAAGTGTTTGGCGCTAATCTAATCATGTTATTTAGATGAATTTGCTATAGGAAATAACAAGTTTTTGCCCAATGGTTTCCACCCAATGAAAGATCGCGAATTTCAACAATGGTTGAAGCAAATGGAGGCCAGATTCCCAATCGGTTTTGTCGACAATCGTCTTAAATTAGAGGCTCGCAAAGCTGAATCAATTTTTCAAAGTGAAAGCCACATTGTTGGTAAATGGGCCAATTCAAGAAAAATAGTCACTTTGGTTTTACGTGTTTTAGGACTAAGCCGCAAGGGCGCTAGAAACGCTCTCGATATTAAACTAACGCACAATACCCTGCCAGTGGCAAGTTTGCCTGCAGCGTTTAACAATTTCAGAATTTTACATATCAGTGATCCGCACTTTAATGACCATGATGGGTTTCTAGAAAAACTTGTACACACTATCCAGCAAGCTGAGTTCGATTTCTGCGTCTTAACGGGAGATTATCGGTTTAGAAGTTTTGGATCTTCTGCAATGGCAATGAAGGGTTTGGCTGAAATTGCTCGTGTGGTAAATACTGATATAGTTGCCGTTCTTGGAAATCATGACTCCATTAAAGCTGTGCCTGAAATTGAGCGTTTAGGTATCACTGTGCTCATTAATGAGCATATTAAAATCAATCGGGGTAGTGCGAACTTGCTGATTGCCGGCGTTGATGACCCACGTTATTACCGAACAGATGACATTGACCTGTCGTTAAATGGAGTTGATGCGCTAGAGTCCACACCATCTATTTTATTGGCTCATTCTCCAGAGCTGTATGTCGATGCAGCCGCCGCAGGATTTGACGCTTACTTGTGTGGGCATACTCATGCCGGTCAGGTTTGCCTTATACCTGGCAAAACGTTGATTAAAAATTTTCGGTCGCCAGATTGGACCTTGGCAGGGCGCTGGTTGTACGATGGAATGAACGGCTATACATCTGCCGGTGTTGGTACGTCGGTGGTCAATGCCCGTTTTAACTGTGCGCCTGAGGTAACGCTGCATAAACTCTGTGTAGATTCTGCGTCGCAACTGATATAAATTTAGCACATGGTATTTTCGTGGGCAATTTTTTGTGGGTGCATAAAGTAAGTTATTGTATTCCGGTGAATAGCGCAATAGGCAGTTAAAGTTAAACGTTGAAGTTATCGTTCAATGCAAACCGACCACAATCTTGTTACTTACTTTATTTTTTGTGTCGTGGAAATTGTTGATGAGTCGCTCGTGTTTGCTTGATAATTCACGCTATTAACGCTGTCCGGTTTTTGTGTCACCAAACAAGCGTCCAACGTCACTGGGTGTGCTTCGCCAGTATTGTTTTGGCGCATTGACAGTTGCGCCAAGCTCAGCCGCCGCGTGCCATACCCAGCGCGGGTCGTATAGAAACCCACGTGCAATTGCAATCATGTCTGATTGTCCTTCTTTAACAATGCTTTCAGCGTGCGCTGGATCTGTAATTAAACCAACCGCCATGACGGGTATATCAACTGCCTGTTTTATTGCTTGGGCAAAATGTACTTGGTATCCAGGCTTCAGTGTTATAGCTTGGTTTCGTGAAACACCGCCACTGGATACATCAATCCAGTCGCAGCCCTGTGCCTGCAGCGCTTTGCTGAATAAAACAGCTTCATTAATATCCCAGCTGCTGGCATTATCCCAATCACTTGCAGACAAGCGTACTCCCATTGGCTTGTCTTCTGGCCAGGCCTCGCGCATGGCCGTGAACAGTTCGAGAGGGTATCTCATTCGGTTCTCCAGCGTACCTCCGTAATTATCGGTTCTTTGGTTTGCAATTGGAGACAAAAACTGATGCAGCAAATAACCGTGAGCACAATGCAATTCGATTGCGTCTATATCAAGCGCTTGTGAGCGTTTTACAGCTGATACGAATTTTTGTTTTGTCGTTTCAAGTGCGGCGTAATCCAGTTCGCGAGGTGGTAGCTCGTGTTCGTGATGGGCAAGTGCACTGGGCGCCACTGCTTCCCAGCCTCCTTGTTCAAGCGGTATTTGTGTACCTGTATTCCATGGTTCAAAACTCGATGCCTTTCTGCCAGCGTGGCTCAGTTGTATACACAATGGCGTTGTAGTATCAGGAACCAGACTACGCAAGTTTTTTATAAGTTCAGCTAGTGCTGCATCATTTTCATTGTTATACAATCCGAGGCATCGAGGTGTTATGCGCCCAATTGCTTCAACAGCTGTTGCTTCGATTATCAGCATGCCAGCTGAGGCCATGGCAAGTTGACCTAAATGTACATTGTGCCAGTTTTGAGCATTGCCATTATTTGCAGAATATTGGCACATTGGAGAAACAATGATGCGATTAGTAAGTGTTAACGAGCGCAGGTTTATAGATTCGAATAATTTGGACATTGTTGGTTTTAGCTGTATTGCTCTTTGTTTATGTTCACTAGAATAACCATCATCGCTTAAGCTTGATAGGTCGTCGGGGACTAATTAAACTACGCGGTTCTAAACAGTGCCGCTTTGATAGTGCGAAGATAATTGATCATTGCTGTTGCGCCGGTTTCAAAGCACCTGCCGTCGAGTTCGTTATAGTCAGTATTTTTGTATACAATGAGTCTCGCACTATATATTAAGTTTAATCTGAGGAGAGCAAGATGAGAATAACCGGATTAAAAATGGCGTTATTCGCCAGTCTAATCAGCACCGAAATCACCGCGCAAGCTACGGAACTACGCCTGTCCCATCAATGGTCTAACAAAGATGTTCGGCACGAGGTGGCACAAATTGTCGCAGACGAAGTTGCGGCTGCAAATGTAGACCTTGAAATTAAAATATTTGGATCAAAATCGTTGTTCAAACCTCGTGAACAGTACAAACCGTTGAGTCGAGGCCAATTAGACATGACTGTATTCCCGTTGAGTTATGCCGGTGGCCAGCAACCGGCGTACAACCTCACCCTTATGCCGGGATTGGTGAAGAATCACGATCATGCGGCACGACTCAGTGAGTCTGATTTTATGACGGCGTTAGAAGAGAAAATGGCAGCAGATGATGTCATGGTGCTTGTGCATGGTTATCTGGCTGGAGGCTTTGTTGGTAAAGAAAAATGTGTTACTAAACCCGATGATGTAAAAGGATTGCAAACACGTGCTGCGGGTAAAGCCTTTGAGCAGATGCTGGTTGGCGCAGGAGCATCTATCGCATCAATGGCATCGTCTGAAATTTACAACGCAATGCAAACCGGTGTTCTAAATGCGGCAAATACCTCTTCTTCTTCGTTTGTATCCTATCGCATCTATGAGCAAGTCAAATGTTATACACCCGCTGGCGATGTTGCGTTGTGGTTCATGTATCAGCCTTTGCTGATGAACAAGTCAACTTTTGAAGGTCTTAACGCTGAACAGCAGACAGCACTATTGGACGCTTCGAAGAAAGCCCAGGATTATTATCTGAGCGAAGCAAAGAAGCAGGATGCAGCCTCGGTTGATGTATTTCGGGAAGCTGGCGTAGAGATTGCGGAGATGACTTCAGACGATTTCGAAGCATGGCGTGCGATCGCTCAGGAAACATCTTACAAAGCATTTATTGATGAAGTGCCAGATGGTCAGGCGTTGCTTGATATGGCACTGGCTGTAGAGTAAGTAGTTTTAGACACAGCTTAGAAAAAGAAAAATATCGCAATGGCCACCGATTCCACCAACGACCGTCCGGATGACAGTTCAAAAAGTGTTGGGACTGTTTTTGTCCGCATTGTTGGGTATATATCAAGCGTGTCTGGTTGGGTTTCCGCCGGTATGGTTGTGGCGGCTGTTGCGATAACCTGCCAGATGATTTATGTCAGATCAGTATCGAATTTATCCACGGTTTGGCAGACAGAGGCCGTAGTCTATTTGGTGGTTGCAGCAACATTGCTTGGCTTACCATATGTTCAATTGCTGCGTGGTCACGTCAATGTGGATTTGGTGCCGTTGTATTTGCCAATGTCATTACGTAAAGCGCTTCATGTGTTTACGCTAAGTTTGTCGTTGTTAATTATTGCCGTAATGGTTTTCTATGGCTACGATTACTGGCATATCGCCTTTGATCGTAATTGGAAGTCAGACACTGTCTGGGGTGTGCGACTGTGGATACCCTATATGGCATTGCCTATCGGTTTTGGGTTGCTTTTTTTACAGCTCCTTGCTGACCTTGTCGCGGTACTTGCCGGCATTCACAAGCCCTTTGGTCTGGAGCAAAAGTAATGGACCCTTTAGTGCTGGGTGCCTTGGTTGCGCTTATAACAATACTGGTGTTGTTTTCTGGTGTGTCGGTTGCAATCGGATTGTTGATTGTATCGGCTGGTTTTTTAATCGTTTTCGACGGTGTTCGCTCACTTGAGCTGATGCCGGAGATATTCTTTGGAAAATTGGACAACTTTGCACTGTTGTCTATACCCATGTTCATCATCATGGGGGCATCCATTTCCTCTACACGTGCAGGGGCTGACTTATACGAAGCACTTGAACGTTGGTTAACCAGAGTACCGGGCGGGTTGGTCGTGTCTAATCTGGGTGCTTGCGCGTTGTTTGCAGCAATGTCCGGATCATCTCCGGCAACCTGTGCGGCTATTGGGAAAATGGGTATCCCCGAGATGCGCAAACGAGGGTATCCCGATGGTGTTGCGGCAGGGTCAATTGCTGCAGGTGGCACACTGGGTATACTTATTCCGCCTTCGGTCACGATGATTGTTTATGGCATAGCCACAGAGACATCGATAGGGCGATTATTTCTTGCGGGTGTATTTCCGGGTTTGTTGTTAGTTGGCCTTTTTATGGCCTGGTCGTTGTATTCCACTCTGAAGTCGGGCAATACTGAGCTTCTCAACAGCGGTTCATACACCTGGCGCGAGCGATTCGAAATATTGCCTCGTGTTCTGCCTTTTCTATTCATTATAGTTGGTGTGCTTTACGCAATGTATGGTGGTGTTGCCACACCGTCAGAAACAGCGGCTGTAGGTGCATTGCTGTGCCTGATAATTGCCATAATAATCTATCGACTGTGGCACCCGCGGGCACTATGGCAGGTGTTACGCGATAGCACTCGGGAAAGTGTAATGATTCTATTTATCATTGCAGCTGCGGGTGTGTTTAGTTATATGCTATCCAGCCTTTATATTACCCAATCAATCGCTGAGTGGATTGGCACGCTCAATGTTAATCGCTGGGTGTTGATGTTTGCGATTAATATATTTTTACTTGTAGCTGGTTTTTTTCTGCCTCCAGTTGCAGTAATTTTAATGGCAGCGCCGATACTTCTGCCCATTATCACAACTGCCGGGTTCGATCCGATCTGGTTTGCTGTTGTGTTAACCATTAATATGGAGATAGGGTTGATCAGTCCTCCGGTAGGGCTCAACCTGTATGTTATTAACGGTATCGCACCTGATATCTCGTTAAAAACAATTTTGGTTGGTTCCTTGCCCTATGTTGCGTGCATGATCATCGCAATTGTCCTTTTATGTCTGTTTCCTGGCATCGCTACATGGTTACCTAATGCGGTTATGGGGGCCAGTTTCGGATAGTCGCTTTTACAGTGAATTCTGGTTTTCTATCCAAGAAAAATAAAATCTAATAAGCACTTCCGGTTGAAGTCACACCGAAAACAATACTGTATAATTGTCACTTCCAGGCTTATAGTTCTTTCCGTAGTAATACTGTGCGGGCTGTATCATTTGAGCGCGCAGACAACATGATCATGGCAACCTGCTGTAACTAAATCTTGATTGTTAGGCTGGCGCAACATCGCCAAGTAGTTGGTTGGTTCAGATCATGCTTCCCCGAGTTCAGACTTCTAGGTTGCTGCATCAACAGAGCTCGAAAATGAGCAAGTTCAGACAAGCCATTTAGCAGTCTAATCGCGATATTTGAGTGTTGACCTATATCGTACAAAGCCGGGCCAATCCAGTGGATGATGCTGATGGCCTACCGTATAAAACTATTCCTAAGCAGAGAAATAATATGGATTTAATGAAAATGGGCCAACAGTTGCTGGCAGACAAAATGGGTGACAAAGCAGGTGGCATGATGGAAGCGCTGTCGGGCTTGACCGGTGGCAACTTTGATATGGGTTCCCTGATGAGTAAGCTCACAGACGGTGGGCTTGGTGATCAGGTTCAGTCGTGGATGGGTGATGGCGAAAACCAATCTGTTTCGGCAGAGCAGCTGAAATCTGCTTTAGGTGAAGAGCAGCTTACTGCCGCATCAGAGAAAATGGGCGTTGATGCAGATTCAGCAGCTCAGCAGCTGTCAGAAGCATTACCGGACCTTGCTGATAAATTCAGTAGCGGTGGCTCTATTCTGGAGTCTTCCGGATTAATGGATAAGCTCGGTGGTGCATCAGGTGCACTGGATATGGCAAAGGGGCTATTCAAAAAGTAGACAGCTTTAAACGTTAACAAGTGCGCGCAGCCTAATCAGGCTGCGTGTTTTTTTGATTGACATTTACGGTAAGCAAGTCGCACCAGTTTGGATGCAGTGGTTAGTCAGCGCCGAAACTGGTTTTACCCATCAATGAAAATCAACTTGGTTTCGCAGACAGTCGATCTAACAGCCTTCCATCAGTAATTGCTAATCCTATGGCGATTATTCCGAAACCCAGCATGGCCTCATACCCTAGTGTTTCGTTAAGAAACATGACACCCAGGGTTACTGCAACCGGTGGTATTAGCAGCGTAACCAACATAAGATTAGCTGCTCCCGCACGAGCCAATATTTTAAAATAGAGAAGATAAGCCAGGGCGGTAGATAGAATTGCCAAAGCAAGAAGGGCAGCCCAAACTCCGGTGGACAAGTGAACTTCAGGTACACCGTCGATAACGAAGGTTGTGGGTATCATCAAGATGGTGCTTCCAACCAACATACCAAAAGCGTTTAAAACCGGTGGGTAGTCTGACAGGAAACGTTTGCCCCAGACACTGGCAAAGGCGTAAGACAACGCAGCGCCCATGACGGCGAGCTGTCCCAAATGCTGTACGCTAAATTGGGTAAGCGCTTCCACACCCATGATAACTGCAACACCAATCAAACCGAACAAGGCACCAATCAGTTTTCGCGACGTTAGTGGTTCATTAACGAGTAACAGGCCAGCGACGACAGCGCCGAAAACCGCTGTGGTGCCGTTCAATATAGAGGCAAGACCGCTGCTGATGCTGGTTTGTCCCCAGAATATCAATGAAAACGGTATGGCGTTGTTTAAAGCGCCCATTACCAGATAACACATCCACGTGTTAACTGATCTGGGAATATCGATTCCTTGCCACCAAACAACTAAAAACAGCACAGGCACAGCCCAGAAAATTCGATGCAGGGCAATGGTTAACGGCGGTACCTCGGTGAGTGCTATTTCAGCGAAAAAGAATGATCCCCCCCACACAGTCGCCAGACCAACTAAAAGTAGTCCCGATGCAAGATCAATAGTTGGAGGCGATGGTTGCGCCATGCTATGTCCTGCAAGTCATGTATAGGCTAAACATGAGCGCAGCTTTTTTTAGTGCTTGACTCCTGAGAAACATCAACATTGATTTATTTGGTGAAGTTGGCAAAGCGCCCATTATTCCACCGGTATCCATACCAAGGCGACATCGTCTATGGTTATATCCGTTTTCTCCAAACCAACAATGACTGATTCAATTTCGTGAACCTTTTCTGACCATTCGTCCTGAATGTCGTTTAAGTCATCGCCAAGTTCTGCTTCAAGCTCATCTCGATCTTCAATCAAGTCAGCATAGCGGTGCTCAGCCGTTTTTAAGCGCTCACTGGCTTTTTGTGCCATACGACCTTTGCTTTGGGAGCGTCGCACTCCGCTGGTGATCATTGAGCGTGTGCTGCGGCGCCCGCCAAGCAAGCTACCCAGTACACCTCCGGCAATGTCGATTACAGCACTGGTCGTTTGGTCTTTTTTACGGCTGATCGCATCAAATTGAATTTCGCGCAATTTGTCTTCGGCTTTTTTAATTGATGTATTCACACGATCAATTTTTTTTGTGAGCACCTTGCGCAGTTTGTCAGCGTCTTTGTCTGCACCGTCGTCTGCAACTTGCTGACAACGGGATTCGAAATTCTCTTCTGATTCACCAATGCGCGAATATACTTTCAGCGCCGAGTTATAAAAAAGCTCTAATTCTTCATTGCTATAGATGTGGTTTTTGATGGCTTTTTGAGCGGAGGTGAAATACGATTTATTCTTGATCTTTGCATCTGGCAGAATGTAAATAGCCGAATCGGGCTCCTTGTTTTTAAGGTCACGATCGTCATAGTCAACGTTAACAGCATCATCGGGGTCGAGTGGCCCGTCAAGAGGTGTAATGATTGCTTCCCATTCAGCTTCGTGGCGCAGCTTTGCCTTGGTGTCATCAAACAGCATTTCAACCCGTACGGCCAGGCCGGCTTGTAGTTTTTTACCTGTTGCAGATGCGCCGATGTCAGCAGCATAGTTAACACCGGGATCG
>CALIMV010000179.1 GCA_938045275.1 uncultured Granulosicoccaceae bacterium | reverse complement strand
CGCTAGCCCTACGCCCTCGCGTGCTAAATGATGTCAGTGATATCGATACCGCAGCGGAGCTGTTCGGCACACCGTCTCGATTGCCTGTTTTTCTATGCCCGGTTGTTAGTGCTCAAGGGCATTTCGACACGCGAAGACGCGCTACTCGCGATTGAGCATGGTGTTGATGTCGTTTATGTGTCGAATCACGGAGGTCGACAGTTGGACCATTCTATTGCGTCCACCTCTGCATTGGTTGAAGTGGTGGATGCTGTTAAAGGTCGGGCCAAAGTACTGGTGGATGGTGGGTTTTGCCGAGGCACCGATATCGCAAAGGCAATTGCATTGGGTGCCGATGGCGTCGGTCTGGGCCGTATGATGTATTTTGCACTTGCAGCCGCTGGAGCCGTAGAGCGAATGTTGGAGCGACTTGTGGAAGAGTATCGGGTTGCTTTGGGTTTACTTGGCGTACATTCCGGCGCTCAACTTAATCAGTCGTACATACATCATGTAGAGGCTATTCAACACGAAACTGCATTACTCAGTGCGTTTCCATTACTAAAAGAGGTTGAACTCGACTGATATTTTGGCCAACTGCTCGTTATAGGGAGAATGTGATTATTCAGGAAGGTCGAGCGACATTGTATTCTTTTCCATCTGTTTTATATATTTCATAATCTGCGCTTGCTCCTTTTTTGAAAATCCGTCGACAATTCTATCCACATGCTTCAGGGTTATTTTACGAACCGCATTGTATTTTTTGCGACCATAGGGCGTTAAATTGATGTGACGTACTCGACCGTCGGTTTTAGCACTCTTAATTTCAATCAATCCTTTTTCATCCATTCGTCGCAGTTTTCGGCTCAGTGTTGATTGCTCGATCATCGCGTAATCCGCAAGATCATTTATCGAAATAGACTTGTTGAAAACCAGCACAGCCATTACACGCCAGTAAGTAATCGAGAGGCCTTCAAGGCGGAGTTCTTGATCAAGTAGCTTGTTCATACGATGGCTCAATCGATTGATTTGATATGGGATGATCGAGTCAAGTACCAGCTCCTCATTCCCGCTCTGGGATCGTGGTTGGTTTTTTGGTTTTTGTCTCAAGGGTTTTGTGGTTTGCCCCATGTAATTTCTCTGATGCTGTTTAAGAGTGGAATGATCATAAATATCTGCAAGTTATTGAAAATTATACATTAATCCAGGGTTCTTTGTTTAAGCCTGCATTCGGCTGGAAGTTGAAACGGTATCACAGTGAAAACAACGGAGCTGAGTTGCATATATATGCAAACGCATAAATATTTATGCATTTATATAATCATGCGTGTAAAGTTTGATGATGAAGGTAAAGCGGTTGGCAAAGAGGTCTTCGCTGATCGCTGGCTTGAAGAAGGTGGTAATTCCTATATCGAGTGACCGATATTGAAGAGTTACCTGATGGATCGCTATTAGTATCGGATGATTTTGTCAACGTGGTTTATCGAATCAGCTACGATGGCTAGTCGGCCTCCCGCGATAATGACTTATGAGTAAATTGAAATTGTCGTTAATTTTAAGTTAGATTTTTCTGAATTTATCAAATAACAACACGATAATTAAAGCGAATTCAAACCGAAAGAATGATTAGGGATATAACCATGAATGGAAATGCTGCCACCTGGTTTGTAGACCGGCATATCAACGAAGGTAGGGGCGAATAATAGTGTTTAGAAAAGTGTTTGGAGAAGGTTGCAAGTACCGAAGATGGCCTGAGCTTGTCCATAAACTAGCCCAAACAGTAAACGTAAAGATTCAACGGATTAAACTACCTAAAATTGAATGAACGCGAAGTGGAAAGCATACGGGCATCTTGATACGCCTCTTCATTCGCTGGAATACATTTGTGTCGGACCACCGCCCTGTGAAGCGCCGACGTTGGTGTTATTGCACGAAGGACTAGGCAGCGCGAGACTATGGCGCAAATTTCCAGAAGAGTTGTCATCAGCTACTGGTCTTGGTGTATTTGCTTACTCTCGTGCAGGTTATGGGTATTCAGATTTAGCCGATCTGCCTCGCCGGCTCAATTACATGACCGAGGAAGCCCAAACTGCTTTACCCAATGTGCTTGATGCGATTGGAATTGAGCATTGTATTTTGGTCGGTCACAGCGATGGGGCAACAATAGCCGCCATTTATGCCGGCAGCAATCTGGAATTGCGTGTAGATGGCCTTGTTCTGATGGCGCCGCATTTTTTCACAGAAGCGATTGCGCTGGAACAAATAGCGCGGGCCAAAGTAGAGTTCGATTCTGGCGATCTACGAACCCGGTTAAGTAAATATCACTGTAATGCGGAGTGTGCGTTTCGTGGATGGAACGAAGCTTGGCTACATCCTGAGTTTCAATCCTGGAATGTGTCAGAGTATCTAGATCACATTCAGGTACCCATACTCGCGATTCAAGGCAGACAAGACCAATACGGTTCGTTGGCACAAATAGATGAGATCAGCCGTCGATGCAGTTCACCGGTTACGACCTTAATACTGGATAGTTGCCGACACGCTCCATTTTTAGATCAACCGCAGCTTGTGTTGTCGAAAGCGAACGAGTTTACAAAACAAATATATGCAGCGCGTAAATATTTCAAACATGAGATGAATTCAAAAGCTGAGCATGCTGTCCTGTTACCGGAATATGCACATATGCCGGGACAAAATCAGCGGCATCCGGAAGATGCTTTTGATGCCATAAAGGCAAGTGTGACACCCAATTTATCTATAAACGAACTTGCTCTCACCAAAGCTTTCCAATACGGCTTGTCTTATCTTGAGCACGGCTATTACTGGGAAGCGCACGAGGTGCTAGAGCCAATTTGGCTTAATCTACCGACAAATTGCGTTGAAAAAAAGTTCGTACAAGGGTTGATTCAAACGGCAAATGCCTGCCTCAAATTACGCATGCAACGCCCTAAAGCTGCAACCAGGTTGTGTGTTATTTCCAGACAGCTTTTAACGGCTTGTGAGGCAGCGACGTGTATGGGTGTCAATCGTTCTGACATTGTTGCCATAATCGAGAATTTAGAACAGCAAATTAGTTTTGCAAATAAATGCATAAAAAATAATAAATGGTAAATAGGCTTGTAACTAACTGATAATAAAGTATATTATATTTGCTATATTGTGCATAAAATGCTTTACTGAGCAATCGATTGCCTCTATACTCATCTCAATTGTTGGAGAAACTGGTGGGTAAAGTTGATGGGCAAAGTTATAGATTTCCGCACAGATCCCTCTCGCTATCGGCATTGGAGAATCAACTACGACGGGCCAGTCGCTCAACTGATCATG
>CALIMV010000178.1 GCA_938045275.1 uncultured Granulosicoccaceae bacterium | reverse complement strand
GAGACCGATGTCATACGCCGTTCAATAGACAAAAGTTTGATACAACATGAGTCTTTCCATAAAATAAATCGACAGCGTTTTCGCGGTTGGTTAATCAAAGACGCAGACATTTCATCAGGGTCGAGCGGCACCACACGTATTGGGTATTATCTTGACCCGCAAAGCTCGGGTTTTGATTTTGTCAGCCGTACTTTGCACTGGGCAAACTTTGATTTAGCGGTGTCGAGAAAAAGTCGATGTGAACGGCTGGCATCTTTTAATGAGTTAACTAATGCAGGTTGTGGCGACAGTTTGGATGACTTTATCAACGGCGAATCGCTGTTAGGCGAGGATGTGACTGTTTGGTTTAGTCTTGCCAAACAATTCTTACCGAGCGCTGAAGACTATCCGGCGATTAGTACTAAAGAAGCTGGTTTTTCATTAACGCCTTTTGATTGGTCAGCGTCAACGCCCTTTACAGAGCTGGAAGAATAATAACTGTGGGGCATCGATTCGGTATAGTTATATTGGTTGCTTTGTTGGTAATGCCCGGATTGCTCAAGGCGGAATTGACATGCCCGGTAGAAAATCAGATAACCGTAGAGTTTGACAATGGCGCAGCCTGGCAGATGTGCTGGGACTCACGAAAGCGAGAGAACATTGTGCTAAGTGATGTTCATTTTCAACCGGCTGGTGCGCAAGCGTATTCCGTTTTCAGTACGCTACGTTTATCTCAATTACATGTAAACTACGACGACAGCAATGTCACTTACAACGATGTCACTGAGTTCGGGCTTGGCGGTGGTTATGTTTCAGAACTCAACCAACAGGACTGCCCGGGTGGTGAATTAATTGACATTGGTGGAATACCGCGATTATGCACACTGCTGTCCAATGGTGATGATAGCTACACCACGCCAACAGAAACTCGACAAGCTCAAAGTTTAAGTGTCTATTCAGTATCTCAAGTAGGTGCGTACGCGTATCTGATTACGTGGAAGTTCTTCGCTGATGGTTCCGTCGAGCCTAGCATTGGTGCCGCAGGTGCGCTGCAACGATCATCCGGCGATCCTCATTCACACCATGGGAGAGAATTGGAAGATGTGCCGAACAAATCCTGGTTATCTCACACCCACAACTATTACTGGCAACTTGATTTTGATTTGGGCGAGAATCCCAGGGATGATGTTGTATCAGAATTGCAATTCGTTACCGACGCAGCCGGGCGCAGGGCCCGCACCCAA
Organism: uncultured Granulosicoccaceae bacterium; assembly: GCA_938045275.1. GTDB lineage: Bacteria > Pseudomonadota > Gammaproteobacteria > Granulosicoccales > Granulosicoccaceae > Granulosicoccus. Next base: position 1,369 of record CALIMV010000178.1, on the reverse strand, counting down.
ACACCATTACGTGTTGAGGCAGCAAGGGCAATTGACCCAAAGCAAATGAGGTCATGGTTTATCAGCGATAAGGACGACATATCGCTTGATAGTGCTGGTTACTTGATAGAGCCTCTAAGCTACGGGCATAAAATGGTGAACAAGGTAACCGACCCCTACACCGAATTTGACTTTTTCGTGACTCGTCAAAAGGATTGTGAACGATTCACCAGCGAGAACACCAAATATTACCCCGATTGTGATGAAAACATTTTGCAGTTCGTCAACAATGAGAGTTTAACTGGTGAAGACATAGTGCTGTGGCACCGTATTTCATTTCATCACGTACCAAGAAATGAAGATCGTTATGTTATGCACTCACATTGGGATGGCTTTGTTATGCAGGCCAGAAACCTTCATGATCAAACCCCCGGGCACAGTGGCAAGGAGTCGGCTGGTTCTGTGGCCGCCATGGCAGGTGCAAGGGTTCAATTGGATAGCCCTGTTGAAGAAAAATCGCCTGCCTTTGGTTGTAGTGTTAGTGGCAGCGGCATGCGATACCCTGATATAGGCTTGTTTATTTTGATAATTTTTAGTGTGTTCTTCGGGCGAAGGTATGTAAGTTCGTAGAAATTATCGCATTGGCGCTGCTAACATAAGTGTCATACAAAAGTGTCATACAAATCTAAATCCATTAGATCACAATCACCCAGAGCTGACTATTTCTGTACATCTTTTACATCATGATATCGGCATTTCCATAGACGTGGTTTGTTGACGCAAGTTACATAACAGCTGAAGCTCATGAAACTTACACAAACCGGTAGTTGGGAAAATTACCTACGATACTAGGTTGACCTGCAGTTTCAATCTGGCACTATAAAGTTAACGTCACGTTGTGTAATCAAGGCCAAGGGCGGGCAATTGAATGCCTGTTTTGCCAGTTATCAATACTTGCCAAATTCAATAAAGCGGTGTCATTATTGACTTGTTCGTCGACTTGTTCGTCGATTTATTTGCCGGCTTATTTATCAATGAGGCAAGGTTCGCAGTTCAATTTTTTCTCAAACGCGAACTAACACACAATTGTTAAGGATTATGCAGTGAATGTTGAGCATGCCGGACGGCGGAACCAGATAGAATCTTCCGGCTAAGTTATATTGTGTGACAAATTGAGTACAGCGATATGTGCTTCCGATTGACGCCTCCAATAAACAACTGTGTCAACAGAGCACTTAGGGGTTCAAGCATGCATTCAAGCATGCAAGTGAGTTGGAATATCACTTATGATGGTTATACCAACTAATCGATAGGTTGGTCACCTGCAAGGAATAGATTATGAATCGCATAGCAGCTAAACCGAAACTCGATACTTTATACGCAAGAGGTG
>CALIMV010000177.1 GCA_938045275.1 uncultured Granulosicoccaceae bacterium | reverse complement strand
GGTATTGGACACTTAATGAGGGCCCGCCGAATCGCATCGGCGTTATACAAAAACGATTTTTCAGTCACACTGGTTACAGGCGGATTGCCTGTTCCAGGTTTTGATCTGCCTGGTGTGCAGCAGGTTGCGCTTCCTGCAATGGCTGTGCGTGATGGTAATTTCAGCGACTTGGTCGATGCCAATGGCAATAAAGTAGACAACGCTTTTAAAGCTGAGCGGCGGCAACAATTGCTTGATGTTTATAGCCGTTTACACCCGGATATTGTTGTGCTCGAAGCGTACCCATTTGGTCGGCGTCAGCTTCGGTTCGAACTGCTGCCATTAATTGATGCTATTCAGTCGAGCCAACCCAAACCGCTGCTGGTGACCTCAATTCGCGATGTTTTGCAACGCAATCGAAAAGCCGGTAGAGATGAAGAGACAACCAACATTCTCAATCAATACTTCGATAAAGTTCTTGTGCACGGTGATGCAAACTTTGCAACGCTCGATAAAACTTTTCCATTCGCTCAGCAGATAGCCGATAAAATCGCGTATACCGGACTGGTGAGTGGGCCCACGCCGAACGCACCAAGTGATTCGTTCGATATTGTCGTATCTGCAGGTGGTGGTGCAGTTGGTACTGCGCTATTGCGCACAACAATGCAGGCGGTGGCGCTGATACCTGATACCACTTCATGGTGTGTCATAACCGGCCCTTATTTATCGCAACCAGAATTTGACGCTTTAGCAAGCAGCGCACCGGCAAATGTCACGCTTGAACGTTTTCGAACCGATTTTGTCAATCTGCTCACTAAGGCACGTTTGTCGATATCTCAAGCTGGCTACAATACTGTCAATGATATATTGCAGGCTGGGTGTCGCGCACTGCTAGTCCCGTATTGTTCGCAGGGTGAAACGGAACAAGCTGACAGGGCAGCCCTTTTGAACAAACTTGGGCTGGCTTCGGTATTGCACGATGATGCAATGTCGGGCAATTCGCTGTCGGGCCGCAAACTAGCAGATTCAATTCGTGATGCCATGTTGCAGGGCGCACCTACCGTGGCACCTGCACTTAACTTCGATGGAGCGAACGGCACTGCCATTATTCTTCGACATCTTCTGAAGGAATACAGTGGTCAACAAAGATGAAAATAATATCTCCGCAGAACCTGTCAATCCAAAGCGTGGTCTGAGCGTTGATGCCGAGCACGCTTGGGCATTGTTGGAAGCTGAGTTAAACGCGTGGTTAAATGCCGGGCGTGTTGCCAGTTTCTGGTGGCGTGATGACGATGCGATTAAAGCGGGTCCCAAACTCGAGCAACTGATCGACATTACATCTAACACAGGGCTGCTGCTGGCTGTAATTCCAACACGGCTCGATGCATCGCTGGCTACATTGCTCGCCGATACACCACATGTGTATATAGCTCAGCATGGTTACGCCCACATAAACCACGCGCCACGTGGATTAGGGCTGGGTGCATGGGAACTGGGCATGCACCGCGGGTTGGAGACAGTCATGGATGAGCTTAATGCAGGCCGCGCAATACTCAAAGATCAATTTCAATCGCGATGCTTGCCAGTGCTGGTTCCTCCGTGGAACCGCATTGCACCTGAGCTAATGAGGCCCATTGCTGCAAGTGGTTTTTGTGGTCTGTCTGCATTTGGGCCACGAGAAAAAACCAATTCAGCGCAAGGCATGACAGTTATAAATGCGCATTGTGATCCGATTCGATGGAAGTCTGGTGCGAAATTCAGAGGGACAGCCAAAACAATTTCGCAGTTGTGTGAGCATTTAAAAGCACGACGGGCTGGCAGTGTCGATGCTGATGAACCCACTGGATTTTTGACTCACCACATTGATCTCGATGCGGCTGGTTGGAAATTCAGTACAAGGCTTGCCAATATGATTCAACAGCACGAAGCGGCCCAGTGGTGTTCACCACAGCAACTATTTGTAGCATCTCGTGGCTAAGGGGTTCGTCAGGGCGGCTGAGGCCAGAGATGCTGAAGGTATCTGTTCGCTATTGCACACCAAAATGAACCCGAAAATACCGATTGAGCATTGGCGGCGGTTAATGACTTACCGCTGGATGAAGGAGAAACCGGATTTTGGGCGTGTAGTAGAGGCGGATGGGCAAATTTTGGGTTATTGCGGAATGGTGTATTCCGATCGATTAATTGGGGATGCGAATCAGCTGAGGCCTGAACGCATGGTCAGCATGAGTTCCTGGTATCTGGATAAATCTCTGCGTGGCCAGGGGCTTGGCCGTGATATGTTGATTTCTTGCATTTCAGACCCCACACTCACTTATGCAACGCTGACAAATTCGAGCAAACCGCTGGCTATTGTCGAAGCGCTTGGTTTTCAAGTTCTGGAAGATCATCGTTATATTTGGCGTAAAACCGATTCGCTACACTCTGGCGTTATCATCATCAAAGATGTGGATTCTATTAGAGCCCGGATAGATTCCAATCAGCAAAGACTGATCGATGACATGCAGGAGTACGCTCTGACACCGCTATTGGTTGAGCTCGACGCTCAGCAAACATTGCTATTTTTTTCGATCAAACGAAAGTCTGAAGATGTTCTTTGGTACGACTTAATGTACGCGAGCGATCAGGCACTTTTTGTACACTGCGCGCAAGCGTTGGCAGATCAGCTGCTGCCTGCCACCCAGGCTGTGCTCGCATCGGATGGTCGCTTCGTTAAAGAACCACCACCTGGCATTGTTAGCGAACGATTACCTGTTGGCCGTTACTATGTCAGTGAACGCGTTGCTCGCAACGAAATCGATCACTTGTATAGTGAATTACAATTGCTAAACCTGAAATTGGACTGATTTTCTTCACTGGCTAACTCTTGCTTGGTGTGGTGTTTGTAAAGAAGCTGTGAGTTCTCAAAGGAGATCGCAATTGGAAGAAAGCATTTTTAAGTATATCTGGAAATACTCCAAGCGAGATCAGATAGCCATATTGCTGGGAACAATGTTAACGTTTCCAATTCTGTATGTAACGTTGGAGCTGCCTAAACGCATTATTAATGATGCCATTGGTGGTTCAGACGAAGGTGTCGTTTTACTGGGTGTGACGCTCAGCCAGGTTCAATTCTTAATGGTGTTGTGCATTGGATTTCTGTTGGCGGTTCTCGCAAACGGGCTACTAAAGATGCGACTAAATACCGTGAAGGGCTTGCTGCGCGAGCGCTTGTTGCGACGATTTCGATTTCAACTATTAACCCGTATCCTGCGATTTCCTCGATCGTATTTTCGCAACACGAGTCAGGGCGAGCTGGTTTCGATGGTGACATCTGAGGCCGAGCCGCTGGGTGGAATAATGGGCAATATGTTGTCTCAGCCGGTACTTCAGGCTGGCCAAATGCTTACCATTCTGGTGTTTCTCTTTGCTCAAAGTGTTTGGTTTGGGCTAGCCGCGATTGCGTTGATACCGTTACAGGCGTGGATAATCCCCCTGTTACAGCGTCAGATTAATCTGTTGAATAAAGGTCGGATAAAAGAGGTGCGAAAGCTGGCAGCCGATATTGGTGAGACAGCAGCAGGTGTCAGCGATATCCGCACCAATGGCGGGTCGCGATACAGAATGTCGCTGTTTTCTAATCGCCTGGGGAATCTGTACGATATTCGATTCGAGATATATCAGAAAAAGTTCTTCATGAAGTTTCTGAATAACTTTATCAATCAGTTAACACCGTTCTTCTTCTATTCTGTAGGCGGCTACCTGGCAATAACCGGGCATATTACTGTCGGTGCATTGGTTGCTGCACTGGCTGCGTTTAAAGATATGTCGTCACCCTGGAAAGAATTGCTGGCGTATTACAACACAACCCAAGATGTCGCTTTACGATGGGAGCAAGTTACAGAACGCTTTGCGTCAAACTCTTTGGTTGATGATCACTTGTATGAAGGCGTACCAGATAATAATGTCAGCCTAAAAGGTGATATCGATATTAACGGCGTGACAGTGCGCGATGATGATGGCCGTACCATATTGGAGGACATCTCATTGGTTATTCCGCAGGGTGCTCGGGTTGCGGTTAAAACAAACAATGAAGCTGAGGCTTTGGCGTTTGCTGATCTGCTAACTCGTGAAGTAATCCCGCAGCATGGGTCTGTGAAAATTGCAGGACATGAATTAAATACGATTCACCAGGTTACGCTGGCCAACCGCATTGGCTATGCCCATTCTGATCCACATATTTTGCAGGGCACTTTGGGTGAAAACCTGCTGCTGCCTTTTAAAAACAAACCCATTGACGAAACGCATGACAGCGAATATATCGATCAGTTTCAGATTAATGCTATGAAGTCAGGTAATAGCACAGACCCTTTCGACGTCGAATGGGTTGACCCTGCTGTTGCTGGTCTACAAACGTCAGAGGAGATTCGAGATTGGTGGTTTCAACTAGTTGAGGCCATGGGACTTGATGATTTTATGGTGCGCCGCGCCTTACGATCTCGAGTAGAGTCGGCAGGTCATCAAGAATTGGCTGATACTATTGTGCGATTAAGGCCAGAGATAGCAGCACGTTTGAAACAAGCAGGGTTAGACGAAGCAGTTTATGGTTTTCATCCTGACAAATTCAATCCAGTTTCGCCGTTGGGTAGCAACCTTTTGTATTCGATGCCCACCCGCATGCTAACGCAGCAGTCTTTGTCTCAAGACAAGAATTTTTTACGCCTCATTCATGAACAGGGCATTGCCGATGACTTGATACAAATGTCAGTCATGCTGGTGGAAAATCTGATAGCAACCTTTGGTGATGATGGTACCGACCATCCACTGTTTAGACAATTGAATCTGGAGGAAGAGGTTTATCAGCGCCTCAGTGCCATCGTGAAAAAACGGCGTGATATTGGAGATGCCGGACTATCAGATGAAGAGAAGGCACTAATATTAACAGTGCCATTCGCGTTTTCGGCAGAGCAAATTGGCCCGTCATTCAGTGATGAATTTAAGCAACGCGTGCTAGATATACGTAAATCCAACGCTGCACAGTTGGTGGCAGAATTAGATGGCTTGTTCGAAACCATTGACCCCGATAAATACATAGATGTAATGACGCTCATGGGCAATGCAATATTTGGTCGTATCTCGGGAATGGCGGGTGCGCAAGAGAAATCTATCGAGGACGTCGTCGTGGACGTTATCAATGAAAACGGCTTGCAGCGTCTGGTAGCTGAATCTATTCACGACCTGGTGACAACTTCCGGTGGTGATAATTTACCCACTATATTTAAAGAGCGTGTCGCTTTTAGCCGAGCTGGCATCAAAAAGCCGGATATTCTTATTCTTTCAAATTCCCTTGCCAGCCACGACAGCGAAACACGCGCATTAATGCGGGAACGAATTAGCGAGCTATTGCCAGATACGGCCAAGATCTTTATCGAAAATAGATTCGCTAATCCGGAAAGTTACGATCTATTTGTTGAAATTGTCGATGGCCGAATCGACGGCGCCGCCAGCAACAATGAAACGCAAGATTCTGATGCCAGACAAGATCTTAATCGCAAAATTGACGTGATAAATAAAGCAGATTTGTTTCGCGATCTTGATCGTAAGCAACAACGCCTACTCGCATTTGGTTCACAGTGGTTTAAAGCAGAGGCTGGTAATACTATCTTCTCCATGAATGAAGAAGCCGATGCCGCTTATTTGTGTGTTGAAGGTTTGGCCGAGTTGGTTTGGACTGCAGACGATGGTGGGCGGCGCAAAGTAGGTGAAGTAAACCCTGGTCGATTAATAGGCGACCTGTCAATCATAGTCAATGAACGGCGAAATCTTGATCTTGTGACTTTGCAGGACAGTGTGTTTTTGCGTATTGGCGCAACAGAATTAATGGCGGTAATAGAAAATGATGCGATGGTGGCCTCCAGTTTGTTGAGATCAGTGTCAGGGCATATGACAAACATAGTCGGAAACTTGCGCGATCTGCGAAACTACTCAATTGAAAGAGGTGTGGATTTCTCTGAGTATGATAGTAAATAAAAGCAGCTACAGCATCGCCACTGTATTAGTTGGCCGAATGACAATCGCTGTTGCTAAGATTCTCGTTTAAACGAACGATATACTTCTTGAATTCCCTGGTTAAACTTTGCAGCTATTGGCCTTTCAAGTGGATCTTTACTTGAAGCAGAAAAAATCAGTGCTTGTAGTTTTTCAATAACAGCGGTATCGATCATGGGCCAAACCGGCTTAAGATCGTCCTCCGGTGAACGCAGCTCGCAAAGCGATTTTGATTGTAAGCCAGTCAGTATCTCCCAACACGCTTTACCAAGCGAGTACATGTCATAGTCAAACCAAGGCCTGTCTGGGTCTATTGTTTGTTTGTCGGTAAGCAGCGAAGCAGGATCGGCTGCTTGTTTCGAGTGTCCGAAGTCCGATAAAACCAATGCATCGTCGATCATCATCAGATTGCCAAGTTTAATGTCTAAATGTTCGATGCCGATAGTGTGTAAATTCTCCACTACGCATGCCAGTTGAGAGAGTAGGTTAAGCCTATCCAGGAAAGAAGACGATAGATTGAGTGGTGCAGCGATTGGCATCGCATACCATGGCTTACCGTTTTCTGTAAGCCCATGATCGATAATTGGCATAACTGATTTAACACCAGCCTGCTTCAGATGGAGCAGTGTATTTATTTCGTTTTTAAAGCGTTTTTGCCTTTTGTTATTTCGGGCCAAGTTTTCGATGTCACGCGGGATTTTGATAGCGGCAATAGTGCCTTGCTGGTTTTCACCTCGCCAAAGTAATGAGTTTTCACCGACTTCGCTCAGCAATGAGGTGATATTCCAATTGTTTTCTAAATTGGACCCAATCAAATTAACTGTCCTGCTGCTCATCCATGAACATAAATTACCATGAACGTAAGTTATCCTCGATACACCTTGGAATGAATGCGAGCGCGATGGGATATCGTGCGCTAGTTCGTGATCTGAAGTCTGGCTTTACCCCAGCAGAATCAATATTTTTTTAACACAGCAGCACGGCCAGACTGGCCGCAGTTTGGCAGCCAGTTGGTAGAACAATGACTTTAGGTTCGTTCGGTAACCTGTACTACGTGGTAGCCAAATTGAGTTTTAATGGGGCCCTGTACTTCTCCAACGGTGCCTTCAAAACAGGCCGTATCGAACTCAGGCACCATTTGGCCCGGGCCGAACGTGCCTAAACTGCCACCGTCTTTACCTGATGGGCATGAAGAATGTTGTTGTGCAAGAGTCGCAAATTCAGCACCGTCATTTATTTCTTTGATGATCTCTTCACATTTGGATTCACTGTCAACAAGGATGTGACGTGCAGTCGCTTTACTCATGATTTTGGTTTCCAAATTCCGAATGCTTCCTGAGGAGGAGGCGGTGGTGGTGCTTGTTGTTGTGACTGTTTAGCAACATCGTCAGCAACATGCTTGATGAAAGCACCGAGGTTATCGATGATTTCGGTTTTCTGTTGTTCTGGTATGGCTTGTTGTCCAAGCAAAAACCCTATTATCGCTGCCAAATACTGAGAAGTGACGCCTGGATCGGATGCGCTTTCGTCGTGTTTAGTAATTACGTCTTGGATTTGCTGGACCAATGTAGCGGAAAGCTGTAGTTCACTCATGTGAAGTTGGGTTTGCCTTTACGTGTAATTGAAGTTTGTAGGTGTAGTTTCAGAGCGTTGATGAGTATCGACTGATTCGTGACTATACGCATCAGCCTGCTCAGTACCTTCAAGCATGGATTCAGGTTGACTGGTGAGTCGCACTTTTCCGCACAATGGGCACTTATGCCACCGTGTGCAGGAACCTGTCCCTGTTTCCTGTTTATCGAGAACCATCAAAGAACTGCAGCCATGACATTTCATAACATTATTCGCATCGGTTTTACGGAATAAACTGATCCCGCGTTAACGAGTCCGCTCACATTGTAAGCGGTTTAGATTTCAAATACTGTTCAAACATCTTTCATTTTGGAGACATGTAGTCCGCTTGGGCTATCCGCATTTAGAGTCGCCGCAATTAAGACAGGTAGCGCAACCATCGCGCACCATAACGGCTTTGTGATTGCATTTATTACAGTGTGATGCGTTTGCTTGCCAAGCATCTTCACCGGCCGCAGAAGCGTCGTTTTCTTCCATGTTCTCAGTAGTTTTACTGACTGCCGCTTTGAGTTCAGCTTTTTTCTCGTCGATGAGTTGTTGTTGATGCGCGTCGAGTTCGGGTGCTTGTAGCATGCCAATATCAATTAAATGCTGTTCAATGACATTACCGAGCTCGGCAATAATCGATGGCATGTATTTGCCTTTATTCCAATAACCACCGCGCGGATCAAATACTGACTTGAGTTCTTCTACCAAAAACGTGATATCGCCACCTTTTCGAAACGTTGCAGACATAATAAGCGTCAGCGCAACAATCCACTGGTAATGTTCCAGATTTTTGGAGTTAATAAATACCTCGAACGGGCGACGAAGTTCATGCTCAGTGCCTTCGTTAAGAATGACATCGTTTATTGTGATGTACATCGCATGACTGGACACATGATCGGGTACTTTCAATTTATAGGTAGAGCCGACCAGTTTCTCAGGCCGCTGCAGAGTCTCGTGCATTTGAATCACATCGGCTTTGACTGGCGCAGCTTTAGCCGAATCGGATGCAGATTCGCCATTTTCCGAAGCAGCGTTTTCTGAATTTTCACTGGTGTTGACGCTGAAGCCAACAATCTTTTTACTGATTTTCATATCATTCCCATTCGCGAATTAAAGCCGATTGCTTCAGAATTTGCCGTAGTAGCCTTCTTTAAGCGCGTCATAAAGATTAGCGGCAGTATGGGTCTCGCCGTCGTATTTAATTTCCTCATTCCCTTTCACACTGATTACAGAGCCATCGTCCAGGGTGAATTGGTATTCGGTGTTCTCCAGATCTTTTTCTTTAACCAGCACGCCCTGAAAATTCTCTGGGTTAAATCGAAACGTGGTGCAGCCTTTGAGGCCCTGATCGTATGCTTGCATGTAAATGTCTTTGAAATGTTCAAACTCAAAGTCAGTTGGTACGTTTGCCGTCTTTGAAATCGACGAATCTATCCATTTTTGTGCAGCGGCCTGAACCGACACATGTTGTTCGGGTTTGATGTCGTCAGCGCTAATGAAGTAGTCCGGCAATTGCGTGTTCTCGTCTTCGCTGTAAGGTATCGCATCAGCATTAATGAGAGAACGATAAGCGAGTAATTCAAACGAATGTACATCGACTTTCTCTTTGGTTTTGCGCCCTTCACGAATAACGTTTCGTGAATAGTGATGTGCAAAACTTGGTTCAATACCGTTACTGGCATTGTTGGCCAAAGACAATGCAATGGTGCCCGTTGGAGCAATGGAGCTGTGATGAGTAAAGCGTGCACCGTGTTCTGCAAGTGCCTCAACCAACGCAGGGTCGATTTCGGCAATTCGCTGCATGTATCGACTGTACTTGGCGTGTAGTTCTTTACCCGATACTTTGTCACCGATCACGTAGCCATCGGATTTCATTTCCGGGCGTTTTCGCAGCATTTCACCGGTAACAGTAAAGGTTTCGCTCATGATGGGAGCAGCGCCTTTTTCTTTTGACAGTTCGAGTGCTGCGCGCCAGCCATTAACGGCCAATTCGCGTGTGACTTTTTCAGTGAACTCCAGTGATTCCTGACTGCCATATTTCATGCCCATTAGGGTCATGGTTGAGCCCAGGCCAAGATAGCCCATGCCGTGCCGACGCTTGCGCAAAATCTCATCGCGTTGCTTGCCCAGTGGCAGACCGTTTACTTCAACAACGTTGTCGAGCATACGGGTGAAGATGGTCACCGTTTCGTTGAAATTATCCCAGTCAAATCGAGCTTGATCGCTAAACGGTTCAATGACAAAGCGGGTTAGGTTAATTGAGCCAAGTAAGCACGCACCGTAAGGTGGCAGAGGTTGTTCGCCACACGGGTTGGTTGCGCGGATGGTCTCATCAAACCAATTGTTGTTCATTTCATTGACCTTGTCGATCAGAATGAAACCGGGCTCGGCGAAATCGTAAGTGGAACTCATGATCAAGTCCCACAGCCTTTTAGCTGGCAGAGTTTTGTAGATTCGGCACGCCACCAGACCTTCAACATTCACTACGGCATCTTTATGATTTGACCAGTCGCGCCACACAACCATGTCTGGATTGTCGAGTTGAATATCGCCATCGTCGAGTTCTTTTTGGCGAAGTGGAAATGCCAGGTGCCATGGCTCATCGGCTTTAACGGCCTGAATAAAATCTTCCGTTATCAGTAATGACAGGTTGAATTGACGTAAGCGCCCATCTTCTCGTTTGGCTTTTATAAATTCGAGCACATCGGGGTGGCGTACATCGAAAGTACCCATTTGAGCACCACGACGCCCACCGGCAGACGATACCGTGAAGCACATTTTATCGAAGATATCCATAAACGATAGCGGGCCGGAAGTGTAGGCGCCAGCACCAGAAACGTAAGCACCACGCGGTCGCAGCGTAGAGAAATCGTAACCGATGCCACAGCCTGCCTTAAGCGTTAAGCCTGCTTCGTGCACCTTGGCCAGAATGTCGTCCATGGAGTCGCTAATGGTGCCTGAAACCGTGCAATTGATAGTAGACGTGGCTGGTTTGTGTGCCAGGGCTCCGGCATTGGATATAATTCGGCCAGCAGGGATGGCACCCTGTTCCAGCGCCCAGACAAATTTTGCATACCAGTGGCGCTGATCGTTCTCATTCTTTTCAACGTCCGCCAGTGCGCGTGCTACACGGTGGATAGTGTCGGTGATGGTTTGATCAACGTTCTCACCATCTTTGGTTTTCAGGCGGTATTTTTTATCCCAGATATCCAAAGACGTTTCTTGTAATGGCAGCTTGCTCAATTCGGTTATTGAGCTGCTGGCCGAATTGCTTAAGCCGGAAATAGTAGATTCTCCAATTTTTCGGAGTGGCTGTACGTCGACTGTACTCATTTAATCTTATGTCCCCATAAAGAGAGCGCCGTATTCCGTCACGAGCGCTCTATATTTTAGTGTGTTGTGTGTTGCCAATCAATGGCAGCAGCACTATATCTAGTGCTTTTATAGCAACGTAGTCGCTATATGTAGTGTAGTAGACGCAAAACCGGTTTTTATTACGGATTTACTAACTATGTAGATCGAGCACAGACGTACGTGTGCGAGATACAGCGCGAAAGACCTATCTGAAGATTTTTTACCGCGGGCCGCAGTCTAAATCTGTGACGCCGTTCGGTCAAGAGTTAAAAACACCATATCTAGTGTTTAATTGTAAATCGGGCTCGAAATTACTCTACATGTAGTAGTTGAGGTGAATGGATCGGCATATAAGCTGTGGATAAGTACTGGAAAACTGTTTAATAGAATTAACTGTGTACAAATAGGCGTTATTTTGGTCCGCTGAGGTTCCCACCGGATAAGCTGCCAACGGATTTTTGCAGCATGGGCCACACTTTTTTGCTGATATTCCCAAAAAGCGGAATTACGGCAGCAAATTGAACACAACCGGCTGGTCATGGCTAATTTAGCTGGTTAAAGTGGCTCCACGTTTAGAACAGCGTACCGCAGCGACGGTAGCGAATAATAAATCAGATCGGTGAAGCCGACGGAGAATTCCATGTTTAATTTCATGTCAAAAAAGTCTAATCGCAAGTACCCAGTTGCCACCCGTGTTGTCAAGACCGGCCGCTGGATTCACAGTGATCAACTCGAGGTAGGCATGTACGTCAGCGAGTTGGAAATTGCCTGGGAAGACACACGCTTTATGTTTCAAGGTTTTGTTATTGGTGACCACAAACAGTTGCGTGATGTTCAAGCAGCGTCGCAGTGGGTTTTTGTAGAGTCAGAGAAGCTAGCGAAAGTATCTGCGGATAGCACAAATCGGCTGTGTGGAGCCACACATAAAGCCAGTAAATGGGCATAAGGCCGAGTTGATTGATTATAACAGCCAGGTGGCAAGCCCCAAAAATGCCACCAGGCCGATCACATCTGTGACTGTTGTGAGTACAACACCGCCTGCCAGTGCCGGGTCTATTCCAAAGCGTCGCATTAATATGGGTATAAGTAACCCTGCTACAGCTGCGAACAGTAAATTAATGAGCAAAGCTACGCCCAGAATAAAGCCGATCTGCACACTGCCAAACCAGAGATAGGTAAACGCACACACCACTGCTGCCCATGCGACACCATTGATGAGACCGACACTGAGTTCTCGCACTAACAATGCCCGTGTATTGCGCTTGTTTATCTGACCGAGTGCCTGCCCGCGAATAACCAGTGTTAATGTTTGACTACCCGCTATGCCACCCATGCTCGGCACGACGGTCATTAAAACGGCCAATGTGATAACACGATCAAGAGTGGTTTCAAATTGAGCAATAACCCACGCTGCTAAAAGCGCTGTAAGTAAATTGACGCCCAGCCAGATGGCACGCCGCCTGGCACTACGCAGTACCGGTGAAAACGTATCGTCTTCCTGGCTCAAACCCGCCATGCTCATAACCGATTGTTCGGCTTCCTCACGAATCAGGTCAACAACATCATCGATTGTGATACGACCAATCAACCGATTGTTGTCGTCAACAACCGGTGCTGAGACCAGGTCGTAATCTTCGAACGCTCGTGATACTTCGCTGTCGGGTGTCAATACATGCAGTGGCTCAATGTTGTTTTCCATGACTTCGGAAACCAGTGTGCCGCTGCTGGAGGTAAGCAATTGTCGGATGGAAAGCTCGCCTCGGTAGCGGCCGTATAAATCCACTACCCATAAGCGGTTGGTCTGTCTGGGCAGATCTCCACGGCGGCGAAGGTATCGCAGCACTACATCGAGAGTGACATCACCACGCACGGTAACAACATCGACATTCATTAAACCGCCAGCGCTGTCTTCGGGGTAGGAGAGCACTTGTTCAAGTCGATCTCGATCTTGGCGACCCATACCGGCGAGCAAATCGGCGGTGAGTTTTTCGGGCAAAGACTGACAGAAGTCAGCCATGTCATCAAGATCGAGTTGCTCAGTGGCGAGTTGCAATTCCTCGAAATCCATTTGCCGAACGAGGTCGCCACGAACTTCCTCGTGTACCTCCATCAACACTTCACCTTCTATGTTGGTATCAACAAGATCCCACAGTATTCGGCGACGTGGAGCGGGTAGGGACTCAAGTGCGTCGGCAATTTCAGCCGGGTGCATTGCCAGCATGACCTGACGCGCTGCAGCCAATGAGCCCTCATGGATGTTCTCGGCCAGCTCTTCAAACTGACTATTGTCGTCGTTCTCGCTCACACTATTTCCACAATGAATCAGTTATGCAGTTGTTTTGGTTGGTGCCGGTTAGTCGGATACGTGATTGTACCTCTAATGGTGGCATAACCCTGCATTGCGGCACACGACAAAAAGCCTTATTGCAGTGCGCCTTGATCAATCCATTGGCGAATCGCAGTTATAGCTTCATCTGCTAAAGGCTCACCGCGGAACGGCATGCGTGAGCCCACCAGTTGCGTGCCCTCTATCTTGTGCACCACGTAACTATCATTGGCCATACCGGGCACGACTCTGTCAACGCCTTCAACTTCAAGACTTGCACGCCCAACCAGGCTGGTATAGGTCGCTTGTTCATTCGACAGGTCCATGCTGGACGGCAAGCTGGTACCGCCACCAACATGGCAGCTTGAGCAACGAGGAGAGAAAACTTTGGCCTGCAGGTCTTGTAAAGTTGGTTGGTAATCTACCGCGAGTTTTTCGGTTTGTAGTTGTGCACGTAATTCGCCGTAAGGGTGGTCGCTGGTGTGAACAAGCACGTAAAACAAGCCTTGTTCGAATTGCGCTTGTTGGGTTGCATTCAGTGCCGTGCCCTCTGGTATCTCGAACACGTAGTTGTCTTCATCGACTGGCAATAAGGTCACTATTAATTGACCATTTTGCCCGGCTGCTGCGCGATAGATTGCCGCATTTCCGGCATTGTTCGCTGTGTGTTGAACCTTGCCACGCAGCTCGCCACTTGTTTTGTCAAACGATACTCTGATGGTGCCACCAGCATTGGTCGCTACTGCTGGTACAACCTGTACACCAGACAAGTCCGCCTGTACGCCAATTGTGAGTGATACATCATTGCTTGGTTGTGCGTCAGGTAATGCTGCACCGAGTTCGACAGGGATAAAAAAACCAGGTTTGTTGTTTGGCTGCGCAATGGGTTCAGGTTGTTGCTGGTTCTGACTCTGTTGATTTTGCTCATCTGTGTTAGCGCCACCTGTGCTCGAACTGCCGTTGTTGCCGCTCTCATTGGAGCCGTCTACCGCACCTGAGTCACAACCCGATAACAGCAAAGCGAGGACGGACATTGTTGCGAATAATCCGGTTTGTTTTCTGGTTATGTTGATGTGATTCTGTTTAGTGGTTGAAATTTCACATGTACGTGTGCTTGTCCATAGACGCAAACCAGACAATACGCTAAGCCAAGCTAATGCCCACAGAGTCAAGCTACCAGAGCCACCATCGTCGCTGATATTCAAGACATGTCTGTTCGTCGGCATTGCCGCATTGCCAATGGGGTCATCCAGTGATGCCTGCTGTGGCAATGAGGGTTCTTCCGGTGTTGTTGCCGGACGGTTCAACACGTAGTTATAAGCGCCTGTATTCGGCATTAAGTCGATGCTATTTCCGTTCACGGCACTGTTGTTACCGGAGAATAAGAAGTCAATTGACTCCGGGTCGCCGAGTTGGTCGCGCCTCATGACCATTTCCATACTGTTTCCGGCCGAACGAGCACGCACAAAAATAGTAGGAGTCCAGTTCCATTCCGATTGGCTCGTACCGTTGTATAGATACAGAATGTCTCCTTCAATCAGCATGTCCGCACCCAGCGGCAGTTCATTGGCAAAACCGTTAAAGCCCGTATTGGTATCACTGTCATTATCAATGAAAACACTGTAACCCCAGTTCAGCTCTATCGGCGTATGCGTGGTGTACGCCAGGAACATGTACTCGTCGTTATGAGCCGCATAAGCCCGGTGCCAATCGATACTGTTTATTGGGTCTGATTCGGTGCTGTCATCTCCACCGATCTGCAATTCGCTGCGCCACTCGGATAATTCGCCGTTGATCACCGCATCAAACGCTTCGTTGGAAGTTGGTGGTGTCTCCGATTTGGTATACCAGAGCGTTCGTAGGTCTGTGTTAAGCGACAAATCGGTTACGGTATCGGGATAGAAATCAATTGCCGAACCTCCTACTGCAGAATTGTCTCCGGTGAAAAACAACTTAATGGCTTCAGGATTGCCAATCAGATTGCCCGGTATTTTCATCTCTGCATTATTGTCAGCAAGACTTAATGCTAGAAGGTCGACAAATTCCCAGGACCAGTCATTGCCAGTACCTGTGTATCGGTAGAGCGATTGGGCTTCAATCAGGTAGTCAACACCTATCGGTAATTCAGAAGAAAATCCTGTGAATCCGTTTGCCGTGCTCGAATCTGTATCGAGCATAATGCCATTGCCCCAGGTCACTTGGGTTGGCAGTTTGTTCTCCCAGGCAATGTAGTAATTGTCATCTGAGTGCGCCATCCAGCCTTCGCGCCAATCAATTGGATTGTTACTGCCGAATAGGTCAATTGGGTCGGTTCCAAATGATGTCAGTGTGCTCCAATCGGCAAGATTGCCATCAACGGTGATATCGGATTCGATTACTTTGTTGGTTATCTTTTGTGTAGGTTGCGCAGCAGACAGATCTGGATCAGCGTTGCCACCAAAGTTGTAAGCGATAACACGCTGGTCAGCAACGGCCAGTGGATCACCGGCGGCATCGGGCAGGTAGTCGCGGACGGTGCCTTGCACAGCTTCGTTGTTTGCGTAGAAGAACACATTAATTGCGGTGGCATCGCCAAGATCGGAGCGCATGATCGCCAACTCGGCGCTTCTGCCTGAGAGTGCCAGTCTCAGATTGCTTACGGCTTCCCATGACCAGTTCGTACCTGTACCGGTATAACGGTACAACACGTTTGCTTCAACCATGTAGTCTATGCCTGTGGGCAATTCCGAGTCGAAGCCGGTATAGCCGTCATTGCCATCGACATCAATGTATATGCCATAGCCCCAGGTTAGTACGGCATTATCAGGCAGATGGTTTTCATAGCGTAAAAACAGGCGGCGACCATCGTGCGCCATCCATACTTTTGCAAGATCAAGTGTGTTCTGCGCACCGGCTACATCTTCGGGGTCAGTAGCAACTTGTGATGCTGCAGGCCAGTCAGCCAGATTGCCGTCGATGGTGATGGATGCTTGTGTTGAGGCCGCTGTCGGGTTGTTTGGATCTGTCGGTTCATTCGGCATTGCCGGTGCCGGTTCTGCATCGTCTATTTGCAATAAGTATTCTGCAAGATCATCAAGCTGCGCTGTACTGAGCGTTGCGGGGTCAATGGGCATGTCAGCCGTGTGTGCGAGTACTGCATCCTGAAGTATCAGAGCCTCGCCATCATGCAAGTACGGAGCACCGTGCCACAGCCCGCGCAATGTTGGTGTGTCCAGTCCACCATTTAAAAGCGGCATACCGAGCCTGCCACCTGTGTCCTGATCGATTGTGCCAATGTTGTGGGTACGGCCTTCTAAGCTGTCGGTGAAATGATCACCGTTATGACAAGTGGCACATGAGGCTGCATCGAATACGTCTTTGCCGCGTAGTCCAGCTGCTGTTAGTGTTCCGCTGACATCGCGATATGGGCTGTTACCAATGTTGGACAGAGTCGCAGCATAGGCTGCCAGAGCATCAAGCGATGTGCTCCTGCCAGCTTTGGGTGTATCCGGATCGAGCGGTGCTGATGATGCTGTAAAGTCGGCATCAGTGAGCAATCCGCTGCCGTCGAAAATTTCGCGAATGTCGTTTTCGAAATCATGAATTTCGTCGAAGTTGGCACTCCAGTGAACGTTGCCGTTACCGATGCCTGCGCGTCCGCGTAAATCAATGGTATTACGCAGACCTTCACCAGCATCGCTGAAGTCCCACGTTCTTCCATCGTGTCCTGCTTCGTCATGGCAGCCTGCGCAGCTGATGTATTTTTGTGCTGACAAGCGCAAGTCCGCTGAATCATGAAACAGTTTTTTGCCAGCGAGCACGCGGTCAGGCAATGCTTCGGTGCTCACCAGATCAGTGGTGATAACGGTGTCGGCATTGCTGGATGTGCCGGCCATTAGTGCACTGCTGTCAATGACGCTCACACTACGATCAAGCCAGTTATGCACGAATACCTGTTCACCATTGGGAGATACAATAACGCCAGTTGGAGCAAACCCTAATATGTCGGAATAAATGATCTCGTTGGAATGAACGTCAATGACTTCAAAACTACGGCTGGCTTCATGGACGACGAACAGATAGTTGCCCGTTGGCCCGTAAGCAATAGCCGTGGGTTGGGAATTGTTGTCAAACTGAAATCGGTTATTTAATACTTCGCTGCCCGATACCAAATTTATTTGTGACAGTGCGCCGCGTATCAGCATATCGTGGGTTCTGGCTTGGCCATCGCGCATGGAACCGCGGAAAATGTTATCCAATTTTAACGGCAAGGCTGCTCGTAGTCCGTCGGGAGATATAGCTGGAGCTCGCAGATAATTGGGCACGCCTCGCGCGTTTACTTCCGTATCAATATTGTTTGGTGGCGTATTGACAACAATATTGATGTTGTCGACTTGAGTCATTGATGTTGTATCAATCACCATAAGATCACCGCCGTCTTGTCCGGGTGAGCGAGTGTTTTCGCCGGCGACAGGCAGTGTGATGAATCGAGGTGCGTACAAGGTGGCGCCGTCGGCACTGAGTGCTAATTCGCGTGGTGTGGGGCCGACATCAACGCTGGCTTGTATAAGACCCGACGGCGTGTCCACTTTCAAAATTTCACCGCTTGCCTCAAGTGCAATGTAGGCAATTTGAGTTGATCGGTCTAATACAATGCCATGTGGGCGCGACGCTCTTGGCAGATTGCGCGTGCCAGAGATGGTCAGGGAGGTGGTATTGAAAATACTGATCGAATCGGAGTTCTTGTTAACAACATAGGCTTGACCGCCATTGCCAAGCGCAATAGAACGTGGTTCATCACCCACTGAAACCTCACCTATCAAAGCACCGGTAACCGCGTTAATCGCGGTAACGCTGTCATTGTCAGGGTTAACGATAAAAACCCGATCATCGTCTGTTCGTTGCTGGTAAATCATATCCATCGAGGACTGCGCCCGGTTGGGTAACAAAGGGTCGTGCACTCGTTGAAAGAATGTGATTTGGTCGGAAGACACCGCGTTGCTCGCCGTCACCGTCACTTGATAACGTCCGGGATTGGCATAGGTGTGCGAAATGGATGGTGACGTACTGGTTGCCGTTGTGCCGTCACCGAATTCCCAGCTAAAACTGGTCGCTGTTCCTGACTCAACTGCAACACTCAGCGAAAGAGGGGCGCTGCGAACACTGGCTGGCGTACTGGTACGATCTCCAAGAACCAGGTTTGCAGGTGGCAGGCCATTCATGTACACGCCATAGCGAAACTGGTGTGCAACAAACATATCCATGTTGCCATCGCCGTTAATATCCAGAATCTTCATGTCAAACGATTCTTCGTTACCCCAGTCTTCGCCAACGAACGTAACAAATTCACCGCTGTTTAAGCCTGTGTTAAAAACCATTTCAGTACGCATGCCTTCTGTGGTATTTCGCAGACCACCAAAGTTACGCAGGATGCTTGACAGCACATAGTCAAGATCGCCATCGCCATCGATATCACGAATATGTACCGTGCCGTGCTTGCGATTACCGCGCAGCATGTTGGCATCGGTTCTTACGGTGTAGTTGGGCAAGCCATTGGCATCGAAGGTGCCATCAGACATTTCAGCATTTGGAGCCGGATTAGAATATTGACGGTAGTCAAATATGCCGTCGCCGTTGAAATCTGCTGCTCCGAAAATGTAAGCAAAATTATCAGGATTGCGAAATGTGGTACGTCTTATGTCGTCAAAGTTTCCATTGCCGTCGTTGTAGTAGATGTGCAGGAACAGATCTGATTCGATGTACACGATATCTTCATCACCATCTCCTTCAACATCGGCAAGTAACGCGCTGTGCCCGCGAGTCAGATCACCGAGGCCGCCGAGTTTATTGCTCTCGGCGGTAAAGTTTCCGCTGCCATCATTAATCAACAGATCGTTGGTATCGCGCTCAACCCTTATCGCGAATAAATCGTCCGCGCCGTCGCCGTTTACGTCACCGGCTTCCAAAACCAGATTGTTCGACGTGCCCGGCACGACGGAGCCGCTATCAAAGCCTAGCCAGGCACCCGTGGCATCATTAGCAAGGTTGATAAAGAGAATGGGCTCCACGGCTCTTCTGCCAAAAACCACATCGGTCCATCCATCTCCATTTGCATCGAAGGCTTCCACATACAGCGAATCGTTGGCGCTGGATGCCGATGACATAAAAAGGGCAGTGTCATTGTTCAACCCACCGCCTGTGTTCATCAACAGCACAGGGTCATCGCCTGTTCGGGAGATAATCAGATCTTCCGAGCCGTCGTTGTTAAAGTCTCCCAATTCCACGATCTTTGCCGAGCTGTCGTTCGGCAACCCAGAGAGCACTTCACCCGTTCGATCTTGAAGTTCAGGAAATTCCTGGGTCTGAGCGAGAACCTTAGGCGATATAACCAGCATTGAAGTGGCCAGCGTCAATATCGACAGGCCGGGTAGCGTGGAGAGTTTTAGCGACGTCATGGTGGTGAATTTCAGGGGGTTACTTTTATACGGCATTGAAAGGCAGTAACCGTGCCTTAGCGCAATTTACAGCTCGATGGAGGGCACCCGGTATTGAAAAGGGTGATCTTGTCGAAATGTTTAAGTGTTATTTGTCAATGATTTACAAATCGATGGGGTTTGTTTCTGTGGGTTTAAAATGAGTATGCATGCCTGATAAATTTAACATTGCATAAAGTCTGCGAGGATAAAGCACCTACTCCCGATTAATCCGCTCGAGCAAAGATTCCTGTTCTTTGGCATCACTGGTTTTCATCAGTGCCATACAAAATTTTCGTACACGCACTCGCCGCGCATTAATCAAACTGTGCTTAACGGCTAATAACGAATTTGGCGGCATACTGAATTCGGATAAGCCAAGGCCGAGCAACACGCGAACAAAACGTGTATCACTGGCCATATCGCCGCACAGGGTGACGGGAATGCCCGCTTGTTGTCCTGCATCAATGGTGTGTTTTATCAGCTGTAAAACAGCCGGGTGTAGTGGGTCGTACAAGTAATTGACCTGGTCATCGATTCGATCAATGGCCAGTGTGTATTGAATCAGATCGTTTGTGCCGATGGATAGAAAATCCAGGTGCTGTGCGAACTGATCAGCAGCGATGGCAACAGCCGGTACTTCAACCATGCCGCCAACGGCAACATTGGGGTCGAACTCTATACCTTCTTCGGTTAGCGATTGCTTAACTGAATCAATAATGGCTAAAGCTTGTTTTACTTCGGCTACCGTGGTTAGCATCGGTAACAGAATTTGTAGTGGGCCACGTGCCGACGCGCGTAAAATAGCGCGTAGTTGCGTTTCGAACAAAGCCGGTTCGTTTAAGCACACACGTATGCCACGTAAACCCATTGCCGGGTTGTGGGCCAGCGGGCCGCTAGTGGTGATATGGTTTGGAGAGAAGTCTTTGTCGGCGCCGAGGTCTGCGGTTCTGATGGTTAACATGGCGCCTTTGAGCGAGCGCAGTACTTTCGTGTAGTCTTTAAAATGTTCTTGTTCGGTTGGCAGAGCATCGCGGTTTAAGTACAAAAATTCGGTACGGTATAAACCAACGCCTGCAGCATTTACACGCTTTAACGCTTTTAAATCTTCTTCAATTTCTATATTGGCAAAGAGGTTTAACTCAACACCATCTTGCGTGATCGCTGGTTTATCGATCAGTTTGTTCAGGTCGCGCTGTTGTTGCTTGAATGCCTTTTTTTGCTTACGCAGTTCCTTAAGCATATTATCGCTGGGCTCAGCCAGCAGCAAACCACGCTTACCATCAAGTGTGAGAGTCTCTCCGGATTTTACATATTGGCGAATATTGTGCACACCAACCATCGCTGGAATCCCTAAGCTGCGAGCAAGGATAGCTGTGTGTGAAAGCTGGCCGCCAGTTTCGGTTACAAATCCTGCAGCGCCGTTGTGTTGCATTAACACCGTGTCGGCAGGTGTTAAGTCATCTGCGATAACAATCTGCCCCTTCCAATTCTCAGCCGGTGTAACCACCTCACCGTTATCAAGTACTCGTAACACAGCATCAATAACATGGTTTACATCGTCAATGCGGGTAGCCAGGTACTCATCATCCATTGAGCCAAATACCTTGGCCAGAGCTTCGCGCTGTTGTTGTAACGCGGCTTCGGCATTACATTGTTCAGCTTTTATAATATCGACTGGTGTGTCGCTCAACAATCCATCGTCGAGCATGAGAATATGGGTTTCAATAAACGCACTAATGTCGCTGGGTGCGTCTTTGGGTATATTGTCGCGGGCTGTGAGCAATTCGGCTTTAGCGACTTTAATGGCTTTTCTGAGGCGTCGGCACTCGGCGGGAATTTGTTTTTTTGTTAGCTTGCGAGCAGTAACATCAACCTGATTGCGATGTAATACATAAGCTTCGCCAATGGCGAAGCCTTTGGATACGCCTATGCCATTGAACATCAGGGTCATGACAGTGTCATTCGTCTTCGTCGAAATATCGGTTTATTAGATCTTCTATTGCATCCATTGCGCTGCGTTCATCTGGTCCATCTACATACAGTGTTACCACGCTTCCACAACTGGCCGCTAACATCATTACGCCCATAATGCTTTTACAGTTGACCTTTTGGTTGTCCTTCTCTATTTCAATAGTCGATTCAAAACTTGCACTCAGTTTTACCAGTTTAGCAGCTGCGCGTGCATGTAACCCTAATTTGTTAATAATGCTAATTTCACTATTAATCAAGGTTTAAGTCCTCAACAGGTATTTACGAATAACATACTCGAACATTTCAGGCGAAATAGTGCAGAACGCTCGGCCAAATGCTAGTTTAGCTCGCGATGTCGAATAGATACGTTTTCACGCATGTTACTAAAATGCGCTGCCAATAATTCGCACAGATATACAGAGCGATGGCGGCCACCTGTGCAACCAATCGACACGGTTAAATATGATCTATTTTCGTTTTCAAAACTCGGTAACCAACGTTCCACATATTGCTGGATGTCAGAAAACATATTCTGCACGTTTTCCTGTTCACCCAAATAATCTATGATTGGCTCGTCTTTGCCAGTGAATTCACGCAAGCTTGGTTCCCAATAAGGGTTGGGCAGGCATCGCACATCGAACATAAAATCGGTACTCGTTGGCTGACCATGCTTAAAGCCGAACGATTGAAAAATTAACGACAGATCAGCCGATGACCTGCCAAGCACATCTGTGCTGATTAGTTTACGTAACTGATGCAAGTTGAGCAGCGATGTGTCTATCACCAGATCAGCTTCGTGTTTTACACTTGAAAGTAGCGAAATTTCCTTATCGATAGCATTAATGAGAGGAACAGCATTGGAGCTTAGTGGATGCTTGCGGCGTGTTTCACTGAAACGAGTGGAAAGGGTTTGACGCGAGGTGTCCAAGAACAAAACGTCGGTTGGCAAGTCGGTCCTTGCCTGTAATGACTTGATTACGCTAAGAAATTGATCTGGTGTGTAGTGTTCGCCCCGCATATCGATACCAATAGCGAGATTTTCAAACAACTTGGTTTTTTCAATTAAAACCCTATCGAGCAAATCTTTAACCATGGAGCTGGGTAAATTGTCGATGCAATAAAACCCTTCGTCTTCCAAAGTATGTAGTGCAACGCTCTTTCCTGAACCCGAAAGTCCGGTAACAATGATGAGTCGATTCATGTTTGTGTCAGCGCCTGTGCCTGTTTATCCACCAGGTCGCGCGTGGCATTGTAGCCACCCGAACGCAGTATGTAGTCTCGTACTGCCGCTTCCACCAGTACCGCTAAGTTGCGACCCGGTGCAACAGGAATGGTCCGTTGTGGAATTGACACGCCCAGTACGTCTCGCTGCGCATCCGGTTCACCCAAACGTTCACCAACGATATGTTCCAGAGAGTTTTCGAAATCGGATGTTTTGACGTTTTTCAGGTTAATAATAAAGCGTAAAATTTTTCGTTTTCGTGTATGTGCGTCGCCGTACATACGGGCAATATTAAGCACACCCAGGCCGCGCACTTCCAGAAAATCCTGTAATAACGGTGGACAACGACCTTCAACCGTTCCTGGTGCTATACGACGAAATTCTGGTGCATCGTCAGCTACTAGAATATGGGTTCGACTGATCAGTTCAAGTGCCAATTCGCTTTTACCAACACTTGCTTCACCAGTGATTAGTACGCCAGTACCGTGTACGTCCATTAACACACCATGAATGATTTCGGATTCTGCCAGTACCTGTGTTAGCCGATAGCGCAAGGTGCGAAATAGTTCACTATAGGCCAGCGGTGTAACGAACAGTGGAATTTTGGCCTTTTTGGCCAGATTGATGATCGGTTCCGGCGGTTTGGTGTTGTCGGTGACAATAAATAGCTCGCAGCTTTGTTCCAGGGAGTATTCGAAGCGCGAAGGCTCTAGTTGCTCTGCGTGCTCAAACAGGCGTGATTCGGCTTTACCGATAACCTGGATTCGATTAGGGCTGTTGAAACTCAATGGACCGAGCAACCGAGGTCGTTTTGCTGCGCCACGTTCGCTGGACAGCAGGCGATCGCCACCGTCTGTGCCGGTAACCCACTCGAGTTTCAAGTCGTCCTTGAATTCGGCATAAGCGTTTGCGACTGTAAGCCGGCTTTTGTTTGTCACGGCAGATTAGTCCTGCACACGCGTTTTTCCCATGATGCTCAGGCAGCGGGCGCTGTCTGTTTTAAAAAGGCATACAGGTCTTCCGCCTGGCCAGTGCCAAAAGTGCGAAGCTCGTCACGAAAATAGTGATCACTGAAGCGTTGCGCCAGAGCGGCAAGAATCTTCAAGTGTTCATCATTACAACGCTCCGGTACCAGTAAACCGATCAGAAGGTCCACGGGCTGTCCATCCTGGGCTTCGAAGTCCACGCCATCTGACAGCGTGATCATGGCCGCAATGGGCTCTTCGATGGCTGCCAGGCGGCTGTGTGGCAGAGCGACGCCATGTCCCAGCGCGGTACTACCCAGGCGCTCGCGTGTGATCAATGCGTCAAAAATGTCCATGTCAGAATGATTTTCGTCGTCTGGCCCCTCATCTTCGGCCAGTAACTCACCGACGCTGGGGGCTAAAAGTTCTGCAAGGGTTTGTACAGCGCGTTTCTTGCTGCGTATATCGCACTGGCAGCGCATCCGACTGGGGGCCAGTAGCTCTGATAACTCAATCATTCATAAAAAACCGGGTTTTAAATTCAATAGTAAAGCGGCTGCGGCCTCGATTGACCGCAGCAACTTTCCTTCAGCCCGTTATTGTGCGCTCTTCAGGAGCGATAAGAAAGTGTCTGTTGTCACACCAGCAGCGATTCGGTGCCCTCAAGTCGGGAGGATTTGTTACCTCGGTGGTGATTTTTGGATTTTTCTTTCTGGCGGATGAGTTGTCTGTCTAATTTGTCCATTAACAGGTCAATGGCTGCGTACATGTCTGGTTGGGTAGTATCTGCATAAATTTTTCCACCGGCTATTTGGATGGTAGCTTCGGCCTTTTGCCGTACTTTTTCCACCGACAGGATGACGTGAATGTCGAACAGGTTTTCTGAATGCCTTTGCAGTCGTTTCAGTTTTTCAGCGACGTAGTTTCGCATTGAACTGGTAACTTCAACGTGATGACCTGTAACGGTAAGATTCATAAATTTCTCCTGTTAAATAAACATAATGAGGACTGTTTATCACGACCACAGCAACGACTTAAAGTAAAGAGTGAAAGTAGTGGTTGTTTGTGGTGTAAGAACAGTGCGATCGAATGGCGGAAGATTGCGCTTCCTGGAGGGAGGGAAGCAAATTCAGAGATTCGTATGGATTGAAAACACAGAATGTGAATCAAAGCCTTGAATCGTATTTGCTGAACTTGCGCTATCTGCATAAAACTGTATTACCTTAGCGAACAATATTAGCTAACACTATTAGCGAAAAATTATTGTTCGCTAGGAGTTAGTTTCAATAAGTCGTTTGTTTCGTCGTTTAGTTATTGCCGATTTTTTGTGAATACCCTGTGTTTGCCTTGTAATGTTGGTAACGCGATAACTTCAGTGTACCTAGACTTAATTTATACACAATCGCTAATGCGTAAGTTGTAACAGTTAGCAAATTACAAGTAACGTTTGTCTGATGCCAGCTGATACTTAAAAACTCCTAGTACTATCTATACAGTACTCTTCCGGCATATGCAACTAGTTCAGCCGTTTGCGTTCGTTAGATGGCGCAATGCCCATAGACTCCCGGTACTTGGCCACAGTTCTTCTAGCAACCTGTATTCCATCAGCGACCAATGTGCTAGCGATTTTACTGTCGCTTAACGGTTTCGTGCGGTCCTCGGCATCTATAAAACGCTGAATCATGGCGCGTATCGCAGTTGCGGAGCATTCCCCGCCATTAGCAGTAGAAACATGACTCGAGAAGAAATATTTGAATTCAAATATACCGCGCGGTGTGTGTATGTACTTTTGTGTCGTAACACGCGAAATAGTTGATTCGTGCAAGCTTAACTGTTCCGCAATATCGCGTAACACCAAAGGTTTCATTGCTTCTTCACCGTACTCGAGAAAATTTCTTTGACGTTCAACGATGGCAGTTGCAACTCTTAGTAAAGTTTCGTTGCGGCTTTGCAAACTCTTAATGAACCAACGCGCTTCCTGCAAATGATTTCTTAAAAAGTTATTGTCATCACTTTTATCTGCACGTT
Organism: uncultured Granulosicoccaceae bacterium; assembly: GCA_938045275.1. Classification (GTDB taxonomy): domain Bacteria; phylum Pseudomonadota; class Gammaproteobacteria; order Granulosicoccales; family Granulosicoccaceae; genus Granulosicoccus. The sequence goes on along the minus strand of CALIMV010000177.1, from coordinate 53,477 downwards.
TAACCATGCCAGCGTATAACGCGTTGATGCCAAGCTTTGGTGCAATATCAGGATTCAACTCAACTCGCCATACACCTTTGGCCTTCTGTACAAAAACATCAGGAACAATATATTGATCGTGATCCTGCACAAGTTGACGACCAGGGCGTGGGTTTAAACTTCGAATTAAGGCTATGGCTTCTTGCAGATGTTCGTCGTTAATCTTCAACAAACGCCGCAATCTTGAAAAATCGTGTGCGGCCAACAAATCCAGATGATCTGTCACGATACGAAGGGCGGTTTCTGCTACATCGGTTTGTGGTAACTGGCCCAGTTGTATTGCCATGCATTCACTGGCATTGCGCGCACCACATCCTGGTGGATCCAAGTGTTGCACCATGCGCAGGACGGCTTCAAGTTCGCTCATTTCGAACATGTCTTCCGGGTCTTTAAAATCGCGATTCAAACCCTCAAGTAGAATCTCGACATCGTCGATGAGGTAGCCATTATCATCAACCGCATCAATCAGTGTTTCTGCGATAACCTGATCGCGTTCTGATAAGGGGGCGAACCGAATTTGATCATTTAGATGGTCCTGGATGCTTGAGATGCCCGAGTTATGAAACTCTGTAAAGTCACGGGATTCTCCATCAGATCCACTGCTTGAGGTGGACGGGGCGCTGTTGTCGTATACATCTTCCCAAACGCTGTCAACGGGAAGCTCATCAGGGCTGGCGTCCGACATCGAGTCGGTCATTGAGTCATTATTCTCACTCATGGCAGATTCGAGATGCTCTTCCACAATGGTGTCATCAGCAGAATTTGCGCTAACTTCTTGCTTTATTTTTTCCTTTTCCAGTTTCTCTTCGTTGCGCCTGCGCTCATTAATTTCAGCATTACTTTCGTTGGCAGCATCATTCTCACGCGGCTCGGCACCTTCATCATCGGCGACTTCGAGCATCGGATTATTTTCCAACGCAGTTTGAATTTCGGTTTGCAATTCCAGAGTCGATAGCTGCAGTAATTTGATGGCTTGCTGCAACTGGGGAGTCATCGCCAGCTGTTGGCCCATCTTGATTTGCATTGACTGTTTCATTAGAGCTATCCACTGATTATCTAAGGCGAGCGACATGGCTAATGCCGTTATACCGCCGTGAAGCCATTCTGGCAAAAATGTGACACGCGTGTGCAACGATAATACTGTCTACACTGTCTGACAATACTAATATTTATAACTAGTGAGTATGGACTAAGCGATTGGGATTACAACCGCTGTGTTTACATCGGTTGTGGGCTAAATGGAAAAATTTTCACCGAGGTAAACTTCTTTTACTTGTTCGTTAGCCAGGATGACGTCTGGCTTACCCTCGGCTATGAGTTTGCCTTGGCTCAGGATATAGGCTCGATCGCATATGCCCAGGGTTTCACGCACGTTGTGATCGGTTATCAACACGCCGATTCCACGCTCTTTTAAATGCTCAATAATGCGTTGAATATCGATGATCGAGATGGGATCAACGCCTGCAAATGGCTCATCGAGCAATATAAAGCTTGGGTCGGCAGACAGGGCACGTGCTATTTCAACTCGTCTCCGCTCCCCACCCGATAGGCTGATCCCTAAGCTGTCTCGAATATGGGTTATCTGCAGCTCTTCGAGTAGCGATTCGAGTTTGTCACGTTGATCGACTTTGCTCAGGCCTTTGCGTGTCTCCAGAATGGCCATAATATTCTGGGTGACCGTCAGTTGTCGAAACACTGACGCCTCTTGTGGCAAATACCCGACACCTAGCCTCGCCCTGGCATGCATCGGATGGGCAGTAATGTCGGTATCATCGAACAGTATTTGTCCCTGATCTGGTTTAACCAGCCCAACTACCATGTAAAAACACGTGGTCTTGCCTGCACCGTTGGGGCCAAGAAGGCCAACAATGTCACCACTGCTAACGCTCATTGAAACGCCTTCCAAAACTCGGCGTTTTTTATAAGCCTTATGCAGGTCTTTTGCCACCAGTGTGTGTACTGTGGGGTCGGATCTGGTGTTCACTTTGTATGCTACTTGGCTGTGGGTGGCTGTATTTGGATGCTGACACGGCCATTATTGCCGCCTTCCGCGCTGACTTTCTGCTTGTTTATGTCGAACACAATACGTTCACTTTGCAAACGTTGTCCTGGTTGTGTCAACGTTGCGCTTCCGCTAAGAGCCAGAGTGTTTTCTTCTGCGTTGTAGTCAATTGCATTGGCTTTGCCGGTTACCAGTTCGCCTGCTTCATTTTCCTGCTGAAACTGAATCGGAGAGCCTGTGCCTTCAACACGACTGAGCTTTTTATCACGCAGTGTTATCGTGATACGTTCGGCTTTGATTTCCATGGTGCCTTGCGTCATTACAACATTCCCTGACCAAATCTGAATGCCGGACTTTTCATCGTACTCTGTGCGGTCAGCGTTGATAGTTATCGGCTGAGTGAAATCGCTTTGGCGAGCATGCGCCTTGTTAATGATCATTGTCGTGCACAACACACACAGGCAGGCAATTACCAAGACGAATCGTGAGAATGTGCCGGATTGTTCGTTTGAAGATGTCATTATCATGCTTAATTTACTCCGGATTTGCCACTTCATAACGCCCGGTAACCTTGGAAAGCAGGTTTAGCTTGCCTTCGTTGAGTGAGGACTGTAAGCCGATTGACCGCAATTGCCAAGTCTCGGCGACAATTTCAATCGGTTTGTCGGTTCGAACTTCATTGTCATCGGTCAGAATCGACAGTTCCTCTGTGCGAATGGTTAGCGGTTCTCCCGATGGAGACTCGCGTTTTACTACAACATCTCCCTGTAGTGTGAATATGGCCGGGTCTTTCATTAGCAGTCCCAGTGTCGAAGCAACTTCCCAGCGAACAGCTTCGCGGTGCAGCACGACGGAGGGCTTGGTAATTTCTGAACGGTCATCGTCAGGATAGTGGGCAAGCGTGTTGCCGGTGACTTCGTATTCGATATTGCCGTGTGTATCGAACTTGCGTGTTTTAAATTGTTCCAGATAATAGTCAGACTGCGTTTGGCTCATATCGATTGTTTCTTCAACTTCAACCAGAGTCGGTGTTGTTTCAACCCAGTCACGAATAACAATGGCAAGCAGCAGTAGCGGCACCAATAACCAGTATCGTGATATCAGCCGCATTAACATTTTTGGTCTTCTCTCACTGATTTCCTGCTCACTAGACAACGCCTGCGGCAAGTAAGCCGTGCATGGTAACGATGCCAACTACATGCTCATTTTCAACCACAGGAAGTGCCGTTATCTGATGTTGTTGCATTTGACTAACGGCTGTAACAGCCAATTCATTTGGTGCTATTGAAAGTCCACCCTGTGTCATCACATCGGTCACAGCTATCGAGCGAATGTCACCTTTGTGCTCAAGCGTACGTCGCAAATCACCGTCTGTAAATATGCCGGTCAGCTGGTTCTGATCATTGACGATTGCTACCATGCCAAGACCTTTTTTACTTATTTCGATTAAGGCAGCCGGCAAACGAACATCATCTTTCACGGTGGGCATTGCATCCCCGCTGCTCATGACATCACTTACATGCAACAGTAATTGTCTGCCAAGCCGGCCACCTGGGTGTGAGCGCGCAAAATCATTGGCATCAAAGCCACGTGCGTGCAGCAGTGATATCGCCAGCGCATCACCTGTAACCAACGTGCACGTGGTACTGGCAGTTGGTGCAAGTCCCAGTGGGCAGGCCTCTCGTTCAACACTGACATCGAGTACCACGTCTGCAGCGCTTGCAAGCGTTGAATTTCGTATGCCGGACAATACAATAAGCTTCAATCCCAGCCGTTTGATACCGGGCACGAGCTTGACCAATTCGTCTGATGAGCCGGAATAGGAAATGGCAATAACCACATCACCTTTCTGCATCATGCCCATATCACCATGACTGGCTTCGGCGGCATGAACGAAGTAGGCGGGACTGCCGGTACTGGCAAAGGTTGCGGCGATTTTATTACCTATGTGGCCAGACTTGCCAATTCCGGTGACTATGATACGTCCACGACAAGCCAACAAAAGCGAAACGGCGCTGAGAAATGAATCATCGATGCGCTCCAGCAGAGCGGTTACGGCCGACATTTCAGTTTCGATAACGGCTTTGGCGAGCGCTTGTATTCCCTGCCGGTCGGTACCGTGTAGTGTCATTGGGTGACAGCCTTGTCCACTTCTTCTTCCTGAGAGTCAAGTTCGTCCAGTTCGTCCAGTTCGTCCAGTTCGTCCAGTTCGTCCAGCTCGTCCAGCTCGCCCAGTTCGTCCAGTTCGTCCAGTTCGTCCAGTTCGTCCAGTTCATCAAGCTCGTCAACTTCTTTGTCCAGTTCATCGACTTCATTATCGCCTGTTGTTGTTTTGGCTGAGCCGAGCTCAATGCGTTCATCCGAGTCCAATGTGGCTTTTCGGTGTCTTACTATCCACGTATCGCGCAATAACAAGTAAGGGTCAAGTGCCGTATCAAGTACATTGCCTGCGCCGAGTAGTTGTGCGCGTGTATCTACGATGTCTAGAATTGTCGCGCCACTTAAGATGATGCGATCGCTTGTCAGATAAGGGGGCAGGTAGGTGGTTTGTGGTTCGACCACAACGCCTACTGTTGATCTCATATTGTTGGGTCCGAACAGCGGTAAAACCACATAAGGTCCTTCACCAACGCCCCAGACGCCAAGTGTCTGGCCAAAGTTTTCATAATGCTTGGGCAAACCAACGCGAGTACTAACATCGAAGATGCCGAATACACCAAACACAGAGTTTATGGCGAAGCGGGTAGCGGCATTACCGGCTTTCTCAGGTTTGCCTTGCAGGAGATCATTGGCCAACACATTGACGTCATCGATATTACTGAAAAAATTGCCAATGCCTTTTTCTACCGGGTCTGGCAGAATTTTTCGATAGCCTCGTGCAACGGGCCTGCCCACATATTGATCGAACTTGTCATTGAACTTGAATATTTTCCGGTTTGTGTTCTCCCATGGGTCGTACACTGGTCCGTTGGGGGGATTTGTCGCACAACCGGTCGCCAGCAATAGCAGCACGCAGATGAGTACATTTCTCATGATTAAAGCTCTGTCGTTCCAGTATTTTGTCAGTGGGGTGTTCAAGTGTAGCTGAACCGCTTCTTGAACGTATTAATGCACAGTTACTAAACGATACATGAGGTTAGCGGGCAAAAGCGGCCAAACTGGTACACTTGGTGCGGGGCATTTATCAATGAGTAATGTGATTACATCTGAACAAAACACCGTGCCGCTGGTGAAAATTCAGGATTTACACTTTCAACGTGGATCCAAACAAATTTTCAGCGGTATTGACATGGAAATCCCAAAGGGCCAGATCACCACAATAATGGGACCGAGCGGCACCGGAAAGACCACCTTGCTTAAGCTCATTGGCGGGCAACTGAAGCCGTCCAATGGCAGTATTGAGGTCGAAGGTCAGAATGTACCGAAGTTATCCCGTTCTGCACTTTATACCCTGCGTAAACGTATGGGCATGCTGTTTCAATCTGGTGCGTTACTCACCGATTTCAACGTGTTCGACAATGTAGCCTTTCCATTGCGTGAACATACTACATTACCCGAAAGTCTAATCCGTCATCTGGTGCTTATGCGGCTGCATGCTGTTGGTTTACGAGGTGCGAGAGACCTTTACCCTGCAGAGCTTTCAGGCGGTATGGCGCGTAGAGTTGCTTTGGCGCGGGCCTTGATACTAGACCCAATGATGATCATGTACGACGAACCGTTTACTGGCCAAGACCCAATCTCAATGGGAGTATTACTTGAACTTATCAAGACAGTTAACAGTGCATTGGGCATTACTTCAATTATTGTGTCGCACGATCTTCTCGAATCGATGTCTATCTCTGACTACGTCGTTATTATTTCTGACGGTCGCGTTGTAGAAGCGGGTTCGCCAGATGCGTTGCGAGCGTCGGAATCTGAATGGGTACAACAATTTTTGAATGGAACTGCCGATGGCCCAGTACCGTTTCAACTGGACGCACCAGACTACCGGCTCGATCTTTTAGGTGCCAAAAGCGGTGCTTCTCAATATTCGGCTGATAACTCTTGATCGATTTGTTACAACAATTTGGCCGTGGTTGGATTGTGCTGTTTGAGCGACTGGGTCGTGCACATTTGTTTTTGTTTCAAGTATTACTCGGCATACCGTCGTTGTTTGTCAGGTTGTTTTTATTGACCAAGCAGTTGTACTCCACTGGGGTTATGACGCTGCTCATCATTTTGGTTTCAGGGTTGTTTGTCGGTATGGTTTTGGCGTTGCAGGGTTACAACTCCCTGGTACGCTTCGGCGCTGAAGAGGCGCTAGGTCAATTCGTCGCTCTGGTATTGTTTCGTGAGTTGGCTCCAGTTTTGACAGCATTGCTGTTTGCTGGTCGAGCTGGTTCTGCAATGACCTCTGAAATTGGTCTGATGAAAGCCACTGAGCAATTGGCGGGGTTGGAAATGATGGCGGTTGACCCATTTAAGCGGATTTACGCTCCGCGTTTGCTGGCAGGTTTTATTGTTGTGCCGGCATTGACGGCCATGTTTGGTACTGTGGCCATTCTTGGTGGTCATTTGGTTGGCGTAGAAATGCTGGGCGTGGACGCCGGTGCGTACTGGTCTCAAATGCAATCTGAAGTGAGCTTTCGGTACGACGTATTGAGTGGAATGCTCAAAGCATTGGTGTTCGGGTTCGTTATTTGCTGGATTGCAATCTTTGAAGGCGCTGACTGCATCCCGACCTCTGAAGGGGTTAGTAGTGCGACGACCCACACAGTCGTATATTCATCTTTGGCTGTTTTGGGCCTTGATTTTGTATTAACAGCTCTGATGTTCTAAATGAGAGTTCAAGTATTTGTCAGAGCGCGCGTAGTGCTTGAGAGCACGGTTGGTTAAATGATTATAAGGTTAATTTGCAAATGAACTCTAGATCGGTCGAAATATTGGTAGGTTTGTTCATGGCGCTATTTTTGGTTGCTATGGCTTTTCTGGTGCTCAAAGCCAGTAATCTGACGAGCCTTTCAGGCGCGAAAGGCTACGAGTTATCGGCCTATTTTGAGAATATAGGCGGATTGCGAGAGCGCGCACCGATAACTGCGGGAGGCGTTCGCGTCGGGCAGGTATCACGAATTGAGTACGACGTTGAAACTTTTCAGGCTAAAGTGACGCTAACTATTGACGAGGCATACGATAACTTTCCTGAAGACACCACGGCGAGCATTTACACAGCAGGTTTGCTCGGAGAGCAATACATTGGGCTGGAGCCTGGGGCGGAAGATTCGGTTTTAATGCCTGAAGACGAAATTTCGCTGACCCAGTCGGCCTTGGTGCTGGAGCGCCTTATTGGTCAGGTCTTACTGAATCGGTAAATCGGCAGGTATAGTACAAATAGTGAGTGAGAAAAGACTATGGATTTCTTAATGAATATAAAAATCAAGCAAGTATTAGCAGGCTTGTTGTTTTCGACTTTGGCTCTCGGCGTGTTGGCCGCGGATGATCATCCAGCGCAAGCCATGGTTGTTAATTCAACCTCGCAGTTGATCGACGTGCTCAAAACGCAAAGCGATCGAATTAAAAACGATGAAGCGTTTTTGGATGAGCAAATAGACAAATTCGTGGTTCCGTATGTCGACTTCAACACCATGACCAAGCTGGCAGTTGGCAAATCATGGAAACAAGCTGACGCACAGCAACGTGTCGATCTGGTGAACGAATTCAAGGCTTTGTTGCTCAACACCTACACTAATGCACTGACCGAATACAGTGGTGAATCAATCGAGTTTGAAGACTTCAAGCCAGAGCGACGCGATGATCGGGCGGTGGTAAGGTCCACTTTCAAACAAGCCAGTGGCAGTACAGTGCCGGTTTTGTACAAGCTACGTGAGAAAGATGGTTGGTTAATCTACGATATTGAGGTCGATCAGATTAGTCTTGTAACAAGCTATCGCACCGCGTTTTCAAGTGAAATCGAGAAAGGCGGAATAGACGGTTTACTTAAAACCATGAAAGACAAAAATGCCAACTCCTGATTTTCAGGTTGCCACCAACAATGGCGTTATCGCTGTATCGGGGCGTTTGGACTTTACCACGGCGACCCAGGTTTTGGGCGCCGTTAATGAGCACATGTCGGCGAGTCCATCTGGAATCAATGGCAAGCAGGTTGCCGACTCTGACCAACCAATCGCTCATGCCCAGGTGATCGATCTGGCCGCTGTAACACACTGCAACAGTGCAGGGTTAGCGCTCATGATTGAGTGGTTAGCCGAAGCGCAACGCACTGGTCGAAACATCAGATTTGATAATATCCCCGACTCACTTCGTCAGATTTCAACCGTTTGTCAGGTGGACAGCCTGATATAATTCTCCCCCAGTCGCGTATGCGAGCCATTAGGTGAGCTATAAAGAGCGGCTGATCCGGGTAATCACCATTCGATTTTATTCGGACGCATTATGCTGTGCAGTCCGTGATGCGGCTGTGCTGGTCGGCTTTATTCGACCGTATTTTAACCACAGTCAAAGGTCTCCATGGACAAACTACTGATTGAAAGCAGCGGGCCGCTCACTGGCGACGTGAAAATTTCCGGTGCCAAAAATGCCGTATTGCCTATTCTTGCTGCAACTCTGCTGGGTAGTAGTACTTCCCGTATTAGCAACGTTCCCCATTTAAATGATGTCACGACAACCATGTCTTTGCTGGCCAGGATGGGTTGCCAGATCACGATGGGGGACAACATGGAAGTGGATGTTGACCCATCAACTATCAACGATTACACCGCTGCCTACGAATTGGTTCGTACTATGCGAGCATCTATTTTGGTGCTTGGCCCGTTGGTTGCGCGCTACGGACAGGCCGATGTTTCTCTTCCCGGTGGCTGTGCTATTGGTGCCCGACCCGTAAACTTGCACATTGAAGGTTTGCAAAAGCTCGGTGCGGAAATCACCATAGAAAATGGCAATATCCGAGCACGTGCCGGTCGTTTGCAAGGTGCGCGAATAGCCTTCGAGATGGTTACCGTCACTGGAACCGAAAACCTGCTGATGGCGGCAACGCTTGCCAGAGGTGAAACCGTTTTAGAGAACGCTGCTCGTGAGCCTGAAGTTGTTGATCTGGCGAATTACCTGATCAGTATGGGTGCAAAGATCGACGGTGCCGGAACCAGCACAATAACAATACAGGGTGTCGATCAGCTCGACGGTTGTGCTTATCAGGTTGTTCCAGATCGTATTGAAACCGGCACATTCCTGGTTGGCGCGTGTATCACACGCGGCAAAATTCGCATCCGTAATACGGTGCCAGGCATACTCACATCAGTGTTGGAAAAATTGCGTGAGGCCGGTGCAACGATCACCACAGGTGATGATTGGATAGAGCTGGACATGCACGGTCAAAGACCGCAATCGGTGAGTGTTACAACAGCGCCTTACCCCGATTTTCCAACCGATATGCAGGCGCAGTTCTGTGTCTTGAATGCCGTTGCCGCTGGTACTGCAAAGGTGTCGGAAACGGTTTTCGAAAATCGCTTTATGCATATTAATGAATTGCAGCGCATGGGCGCTGACATGACAATTGACGGGAACGCTGTGACTATTCGTGGGGTTGAACAACTCACCGGAGCGCCGGTTATGGCCACAGACTTAAGAGCGTCAGCCAGTCTGATTCTCGCCGCTTTAGTAGCAAGCGGTGAAACAACGATTCGGCGCGTCTACCATATTGATCGTGGTTATGAGCGGATTGAGGAAAAATTCCATTTACTTGGTGCCGATATACGACGAGAGCCAGACCGTTAGCCATGACTATGTTGAATATAGCGCTGTCTAAGGGTCGTATTTTTAAAGAGACTCTGCCGTTGTTGGCGAAGGCGGGGATAGAGCCGCAAGACAACCCGGATACATCGCGAAAACTGATACTTCCGAGTAACCACCCCAACGTGCAGTTTTTAATTGTGCGTGCCTCAGACGTTCCCACCTACGTACAGCTCGGTGGTGCCCATTTAGGGGTGGTAGGCAAAGATGTGCTAATGGAGCATGGCGGTGACGGCTTGGTTGAACCGCTGGATTTAAACATCGCGCGTTGTCGATTAATGGTTGCAGGCTACCCTGATGTCAAACTCGATGGGTCGCAGCGGCTGCGCGTTGCGACCAAGTTCGCCAATTGCGCACGAAGACATTTTGCTCAGCATGCCCGCCAGGTTGAAATTATAAAGTTGTATGGTTCCATGGAACTTGCACCAATTGTTGGCTTATGTGATCTAATTGTCGATGTAGTCGACTCGGGTGCAACGCTTGCTGCCAATGGTCTTGTGCCACTGGAAATGATCGCGCAAATATCGTCACGAGTAGTTGTCAACCGAGCGGCTCTTAAAACCAACAATCAGCAGATCAGTTCACTTTTAACAAGCCTGGAAGCGGCTGTGACGCAAAATAAAAACTAAGTAAACAAAATAAGTGAACCATGACAACCACAACAGATGATCTGCGTATAACCAGCACTCAAGTGCTACGCGAACCAGAAGAACTTATTCAAAAAATTCCAGTCTCTAGCGATGCTGCCAAAACCGTGAGCAGTGCGCGAGCAGAAGTCAGTGCCATGCTTAACGGCAAAGACGATCGTATCGCTGTAGTCGTTGGCCCTTGCTCCATTCACGACCCGGATGCAGCGCGAGAATATGCCGAAAAGCTGGTTGCCTTGAAGCAGCAATATCAGAATGAATTGTGCATCATTATGCGCGTCTACTTCGAAAAGCCACGCACTACGGTTGGCTGGAAAGGTCTGATTAACGATCCGGATATGGATGGCAGCTTCAATATTAATAAGGGACTGGAGCTGGCACGAACGCTTTTATTCGATATCAACGCCATGGGTTTACCTGCTGGTGTGGAGTACCTCGATTTAATCAGCCCACAGTACATTGCAGACTTGGTTGGATGGGGCGCAATTGGTGCTCGCACCACTGAAAGCCAGGGGCATCGTGAACTGGCCTCAGGATTATCCTGTCCTGTCGGATTTAAAAACGGTACCGCTGGTAGCATGCAAATTGCCGTAGATGCGATCGGTGCTGCAATTCAACCTCACAACTTTCTGTCGGTTTCTAAAAACGGTCACTCCAGTATATTCACCACAGCTGGAAACCAGGATTGTCATTTGATCTTGCGCGGGGGTAAATCCAGCACCAACCATGATGCTGCCAGCGTAGACGATGCCTGTTCGTTATTGCAAAAGGCCAAACTGCCTGAGTATGTAATGATCGATTGCAGTCATGCAAATTCCCGAAAGCAACACAAGCGGCAAATTTACGTGTGCCGCGATATCTGTGCGCAGCTTAGTGATGGCGATAATCGCATTATGGGAGTCATGATAGAAAGTAATCTGGTTGAAGGTGCCCAAAGTCCGTCTGCCAAACCACTGGTTCGTGGACAGAGTGTTACCGATGCCTGTTTGTCTTGGAGTGATACTCAACCATTACTGGATAAGCTGGCGCAGGCCGTCGTCGCCCGACGTTCAGCTTAAACACGACTCGCATGTCTACAGGTCATAGCCACTCGATAGACCAAATCAACGCAAGTTGGCAGGCTGTACACAAAGCCACTCTCATTTTTGTGGTGCGAGAACATGAAGTACTGCTTATTCGAAAAAAGCGTGGCCTTGGGGCAGGCAAGATCAACGGGCCCGGTGGGAAGCAAGAGTCAGGCGAAACACCACAGCAGTGCGCACACCGCGAAATCAAGGAAGAGCTTTGTTTGGATGTCGTTGAATCGACCAATTGCGGAAGGCTACGCTTTCAATTCATCGATGGCTATTCAATTGATGTACAAGTATTTGTTGCCAGTCGTTTTAGTGGTACGCCCAGCGAGACCGAAGAAGCTATTCCGTTATGGTTTGATATAGCTGAAATTCCGTACGATGAAATGTGGGCCGATGATCGAATCTGGTTGCCACGTGTGCTCGCAGGCGGGCGTGTTGATGGTCGCTTCATTTTTGATGCCGATCGTCTGGTAGATCACAGTGTTAGCTGGAGTGGTGAGTAACCGGTTCTCCAGCTGTGTAAAGAAGTCAACTCCATCACATTTTAAACTCTTGTCTGCCTGCTCCTCAGCAGGTCGGTGCAACTTGATCAAGTTATCTGTCGACGAGCCGATTTTTTATTCATTACCCGGGTTGGGTGTTTATAGAAAAGGGCAAACATGGCACGCTCATCAGATGCTGTATTTCCACTATCACTGGTTAAAGACAAAGCCTTTCAAATGCGTCAAATCAGACGTGTGCTATGGCTAACGCTTTTTTTTGTTGTGCAATCGACCATTGTTTTAGGGTTGTTCTATCACTATTTGCTTGGAGAAATGGTGGCAGGTACTGCACCACTTTTATTCGCTTCGGAAGATCTACAGATGCTTACCGAGAGTGTACCCAGCACCAAAGAGGTGATGATGCGTTGGGTATTCATTATGCTCGCCATAAACGCTTTGGTTACCATAGCCATTGGTGTTTATATCATGCGCAAATTGGGTAACCCCATATTGGCTATTCGGCGTGCATTGAATGAACTTGGTGATGGGAATCTCAGCGTGCGACTACGTGCGAGCGATTCATCAGAATTCTCTGAACTGAGTGATGCGTTAAACCGTGCTTTGGAGCAAATACACGAAAAAGTAGAAGAAGCTCGCCAGCAAACTCGTATTCTGGATTCTCTGGAACAACAACCACGACCCGATGCAGAACAGATCGAACAAGCGCTAGTAAATTGCCGTGATGCGTTAGGGTTTTTCGATAAAGGCAGCGTAGTCAAAGACGAGCAACCAGCCGCAAACGGATAAGGGTGCACGACAAAGAGGCTATGGCAATGCAAAACGTGTTCAGGTTAATCAGAAGCGCGCGCGCCGGTATTTTTCTGCTGTGCTGTATCGGGCTTGGTGTATCGGTAGCTGGTGCGAGCGAAATCACAAAGTCTGAATTTAAACTAACACCGGCCCTTACACATTATGAAAACGCATTACAGCTGGTTGAGTCTCGTTCGTTTGACGAAGCCTTGGCTTTATTAAGACGGATACAAGCTTACTACCCAGAGTTTGAACGTATTTCGGCTGTACAGACTCGTATTGCTGCACTGCAAGAAGCAGATGACGCGGGTAATGTGCTTAGTCATTATCTCAGCGCGCTGGACAAGCGTGATGCAGGAGATATTGATGGTGCATTGAGTTCGCTTGATTTTATCTTGACCCAGTATCAGGAAAGTTCATTGCATGATGATGCGCTATACCTGAAAGCGTACGTACAAATTATGGACCGATACGACTTTGATGCAGCTCGTCGTACGCTGATACAACTGGAGCAAACACATCCAGAATCGTCTTATCGAGACTCGGCAGATTATCTTGTTGCTATTGCACTTGAGCAATTAGGGCAAACAGCGGATGCCAAAGCTGCGCTGGAAGTCTTGCGAGACAGGCATACCGCGATCAAGCTACCATTTGGACGCAGCTGGCCTTCGGGTAACGTGCTGTCACGCTATTGGTACGATAGAGCAGATCGTCGAATAGACATTATTAATCAGCGAGCTGCAAATGCGAGTCAAATGCGCTCAAAGCAAGAACTGGACTCCGGTGCCTGGAATATAAAGGTGAATGTAGACGGTACCGATCTTGACTTTGCTCTAACACCCAGTCCGCTGACACTTGAAACCGCTTGGGTTGATGGCAGTCTGCAAGACCGTCTACCACCTTCGGCTGGTGTGTTCGTCGGTAAAGTCATTGGCGATCCAGACTCATGGGTGCGAGCGGTAATAGTAGAAAACACCATATCCGGTGTTGCGAATGCGTTTGGTCAGAAATACACAATGCAACCTGGCACCCTGATCGGTACGCTTGACTACTACCAACCACGCAGCTCAAAAACGCGATCAGCCAGCTCGCCAGATTCGGTGTCCACTGAAATAGAGCTCAAGGGTGATGCGCTCGTTGCACCACCACAGCTGGGGGCTGCGAGAAGTGCGACCAAGTATAGCGATTTACGGGTTGTACCTGTATCAATTGTCGTGGACGCTGAATTCGATCGATACCACGGCGGAAGCGGTTTGGTAGTGGCGCTAAATCAGTTAAATGTTGCAGATGGCATATACAGACAATTTGGTCTTGCACTGGCAGTGGATGAAGTGCAGGTGTTTGGCGACAATGACTACAACGGAATGCTCAGCGCACCTGCGACACTGGAAGATTATCTTAATAGTTTCAGGCAATATAGACAGGATAACCGTGCCCTTTTTAACGACAGCGTTTTGACCTACCTTTTTACCGGCAAACAACGCACAGACAGTACTTTAGGGTTGGCATGGATAGATACGTTGTGTCGTACCGATGGTTATGATGTTGGTATCACCACGCCGAGTGCGATTGGCGATGTACTGCTTACCCATGAGCTGGGCCATTCTCTCGGCTCACAACACGATTCAGACACCAGTTGTAATCAAGATACCACCAAGCTTATGTGGCCACACATATCGGCTCGTACGGAAGTTGAATTCAGTGGTTGCTCTCAGGCCTCACTCTCGGGTGCACGTAGCAAATTCTGTCTTGTTGATTCAATTGACGTTGCGTTGCTGGTTGATGATGGAGCGATGGGTGTCACGTTTGAAGCTCATAACCTGGATTCTGAAATTACGGTAGATGCCTCGCTAGTAGTCGAAACCAGTACCGCTGGCCTGGTTAGCTACCCGGCCGGCTGTAACCCAGTGTCACCAACCAGTGCTGAATGCATTATCAGCGAGCTGCAGGCTGGTGAGCGACGCACCTTGTCTTTTCAAGTAAACGATGCAAATGTAACAACCGGTTCTTTTATAACCGGACAATTAACACCGACTACTACCAAAGACTTTATAACGTCGAACAATGTTGCTTCGTTCGACATACAGAAAGGCACTGCTTCGACAGAACATTTGCTGCTCGCAGGTGAACCTGTTGGCAGCGCAACCACAGCCGGTAGCGGAAATAACGCGCCTGCGGCTGCAGGCTCCGGCGCGGTATCAAAATCCGGATTACTGATACTTTCGTTGCTGCATTTTTTTAGCACGTTTAAATCGAAGTAGATTCGTGCCTAACTGGCAGACTAATGTTCGACCGAGATTAACTCATCCTACCGCAGTGAGTTAAAAGGCCCATGTTGTCCAAGCCAACGTGCTGTTTTCTTGCGCGCTTGTTGGGCCAGCAAGTCAGCCAGTTTGGCTATTGGGCAAAATTGGGTCGTTCCAACAACTGTGCGGATATTTCCAGCGATTGGTTGTTTCGCAGCACGGTCAGTGGCACCTCAGTGCCAGGCGCCATACCTGAAATCAATAACAGCAATTCGGTTGCATTGGTAATGGGTTGATCGGCGGCAGCAACGACAACATCGTATGGCTTTAATCCGCTTACATGGGCTGGGCTTGCTTCCAGTACAGCGGTAATAACCGCACCTTTGTCTACCTGTCGGTTGATTCCGGGAAACATTTGCAGATCGTCGGCGCCTATGCCAAGCCAGCCTCGGCTAACGCGACTTTTCTCTATTAGCTGCGGAACAACGTGTACGAGTAACTCGGCCGGAATGGCAAAGCCGATGCCCTCGGCACCATTGTCGCGTAAAAATGCAGCTGTATTAATGCCGAGCAATTCACCGTCAGGGCTGATAAGCGCACCACCTGAATTTCCAGGATTAATGGCGGCATCGACCTGAACAAAATTCTGCCATGCACTAGCGCCAGCCACACGCCGCGCGGTGGCGCTGACAATACCCTGAGTGACGGTTTGTCCGACGCCAAATGGATTGCCTATTGCCAGCACAATATCGCCAACGCGCAAGCCAATATTAGGTTCAATTTTCACAGCAGGAAGCCCGGTTGCGTCAATGCGCACTACCGCCAGGTCAGTTTCTGAGTCCATGCCAATCACGGTGGCTTGATGCAGAGAACCGTTACTCAGTACGACGTTGATCTCGTCTGCATCCTGGATCAGGTGCCAGTTTGTCAACACAAGACCATTTGCATCGATAATAACGCCAGAACCTTGACTGGTGCTGCGCCTCTCTCTGGGTGCGATAATAGGCTCTTGTTCGTTGCCCTGGAAACTTTGCACTGGTGATTTATAAATGGTTTCGCTTGAGTACAGGCTTACAACCGAAGGCGCTACCTTCATAATGCCATCGTAATAAGAGTGCTTTGAGAAGCGCATTCGGGTGGGCGTTTGCTGGCTGTTTTGCGATGCACCGTCGAAGGATAGAAAGGCAGGGCTAAGGGCTGGAACTGTTCGGTATAACCCAATTCCCAGCGCCGCACCACCAATGACACAGGCCAACATAAAGAGCAGTTTGTTCAGTTTATTTTTCCCCGCTAGCGTGTAAACATCAAAAAAGGCGATCATGGCACAGCGTGACGATGTAGTTGAGTATATTAACCGAACACTTGATATCGGCAGTATCAAGGACTATTGCCCAAACGGACTCCAGGTCGAAGGTCGCGCGCAAATTAACCATATTGTCAGTGGTGTAACGGCCAGCGCCCGCTTTCTGGAGGCGGCCATCGCGGCGTCTGCCGACGCTGTTCTGGTACATCACGGCTATTTCTGGAGCGGTGAGTCGCCGGTGCTTACAGGCATGAAGCTTGCGCGAATTCGCGCTTTGCTGGAGGCTGATATCTCCTTGCTGGCCTACCATTTGCCGCTCGATGTGCACCCAACTTTGGGTAACAATGCTCAGCTTGCCGAGCTACTGGGCTTTCAGGTGGATGGCCGTGTTTTGGCTGGCGGCACGGATGGGCTGCTTTTTCATGGTCGGGCGCGCCAGTCTTACGCAAATGGCGCGTTTATTGAGGGTGTAGAACAGCGAATAGGCCGACCGGTAGTGGCGGTAGGGCGCAGCGAGCGACCGATTGAGCGCGTAGCCTGGTGTTCTGGCGGTGCGCAGCGATTTCTCAGTCAGGCGGCTGAATTGGGTGTTGACGCCTATATCAGCGGTGAAATCAGTGAGCAAACCACTCACGAAGCGCGTGAAAACGGGGTGTTGTATATTGCCGCCGGCCATCACGCGACGGAACGATTTGGTGTACAGGCGCTTGGTGAACAATTATCCAGGCAACTACAGTTAACCCATCAGTTCATTGACGTTGACAATCCGGCTTGATCGAGGCGCAACAATTGCCCTGATAAGGCTGTTTGTGCCCGCTTGTGTGTTAATCTTGTGGGTTGCATCGGCGGGGTGATTTTAAGTAATGGAACACACCTGACCAACGATTTCTAGTATTTAGTGGAGTTGTCGCATGAGTGCGAATAAAAAAGCGGCCGACACACGTCGGGTCGCTGTTGATAGTTCCATATCGGACGATGGAATAGACCCGAAACGACGCCGGTTGTTAGTGGGTGGTATGGCTACCACCGCCGGTCTTGGCGCTGGGGCACTGGGTGTGTCTATGCTGGCATCCATGTCGCCAAGTGCACGAGCCAAAGCGGCTGGTGCACCGGTTGAAGCAGATATCAGCAAGCTTGCACCTGGTCAGTTGCTGACCGTTGAATGGCGCGGTAAACCGGTGTGGATTGTGCGCCGAACCGAGCAAGCCCTGGGTTCATTGTCATCGGTTGCCAGCCAGCTGGCTGACCCCGACTCAATCGAAGAGCAACAGCCTGAATACGCGCAAAACGAAAGTCGCGCGATTAAAGACGAGTACCTGGTGGTAATAGGTATTTGCACTCACTTGGGCTGCTCTCCCACATACCGGCCTGATATTGCCGCATCCGATTTGGGCAGCGATTGGGAAGGTGGGTTCTTCTGTCCTTGTCACGGATCAAAATTCGACTACGCAGGTAGAGTTTACTCAGGCGTTCCTGCTCCAACCAACCTGGAAGTTCCACCGTATATGTATCTGGACGATAACCGTATCATTATCGGCGAAGATGACGGAGTAGCAGCATGAGTAAAAGTAGCGGTGGTGGCTTGATGGGCTGGATAGACGAACGTCTGCCGGTAACCAAAGCACTTGAAACGCATATAACCAAATACTACGCCCCAAAGAACTTTAACTTCTGGTACTACTTCGGCGCTCTTTCGTTATTGGTGCTGATCATTCAGATTGTGACGGGTATTTTTCTGACCATGAACTACAAGCCCGATGGCGAGCTTGCGTTTAAATCGGTCGAATACATAATGCGTGATGTCAATTTCGGTTGGCTTATTCGTTATATGCATTCAACCGGCGCATCACTGTTTTTTGTCGTGGTTTATCTGCACATGTTTCGTGCTCTGTTGTACGGTTCTTACAAAAAACCACGTGAATTACTGTGGATATTCGGCATGCTTATCTATGTTGTTCTGATGGCCGAGGCTTTCATGGGGTACCTGCTACCTTGGGGGCAAATGAGTTACTGGGGTGCACAGGTTATTATCTCGTTGTTTGGTGCGATACCGTTTGGTATTGGAGATGCACTCACATTGTGGTTGAAAGGTGATTACATCGTTTCTGATGCAACACTCAACCGCTTTTTTGCACTGCATGTTATCGCTGTACCTCTGGTGCTCATTGGCCTGGTTGTGGCACATATACTTGCGTTGCATGAAGTGGGTTCAAACAACCCCGACGGTGTTGAAATAAAAGCAAACAAGAACGCCGAGGGCATCCCCAGAGACGGCATTCCGTTCCACCCGTACTACACGGTCAAAGATCTGTTCGGTGCGTGTGTGTTCTTTTTGGTGTTTTTCGCTATTGTATTTTTTGCACCTGAAATGGGTGGTTACTTTCTTGAACACGCCAATTTTGTTCCGGCCGATCCATTAAAAACGCCAGAGCACATTGCACCGGTATGGTATTTCACGCCGTTCTACGCAATTCTTCGTGCTGTTCCTGACAAACTTATGGGGGTCATGGCGATGGGCGCGGCAATCATGGTGTTGTTCTTTTTGCCTTGGATTGACCGTAATCCGGTTCGCTCAATACGCTACCGTTCGTTTGCGTACAAAGTGCTGCTGTTCTCTTTTGCCATAGCGTTTATCGTGCTGGGTTATTTCGGTATGCAGGCACCGACCGATGCTGGAACTTTAATTTCTCGGATATGTGCGGTCATTTACTTCGGGTTTTTTATTGGCTTGTACGTGGTGAGTAAATCTGAGAAAAACAAACCGGTGCCGGAGCGACTGACATGATGAGTACCATAATCAATAAAGTGAAGTCCGCAGCCAAAATATTGTCGGTTGCGGCCATAGCTGCCGCACCACTGATGCTGTCTGTATCAATGCCAGTCAATGCAGCCGGAGGCAGCTTTGCACTGGAAACGCCACGAATCGATGTTTCCAATAAAAAGTCGTTACAACGTGGTGCGAAAGCCTATGTGAACTATTGCATGGGTTGCCACACCGCCGATTATCAGCGCTACAGCCGTCTGGCGACCGACCTTGGTTTGTCCGAAGATGATGTCGCCGGTAATCTGATATTCACCACCGACAAAGCCGGAGAAACAACCAAAGTCGGCTCGTTAATGTTCAACAACATGTCAAACGATTATGGTCGCCAGGCGTTTGGTGTTGTACCTCCGAACCTTGCTTTAACAGCACGTTCGCGTGGTGAGGACTGGATTTATACTTATCTGAAAAGCTTTTATCGCGATGACAGCCGCGGTGGTGTGGGTGTGAACAATCTCGTGTATCCCGGAGCAGCCATGCCGCACGTGCTGTGGGAACAGCAAGGCTGGCAGGAACCGGTTTACGAGGGCGAAGGTGACGACAAAACGTTTACAGGATTTAAACAAGTCACTGAAGGTACCTTGTCTACCCGAGAGTATGATGCTCTGATTACCGATATAACGGCATTCATGTCCTACATGGCAGACCCAATCAAGCAGACTCGACATCGAATTGGTATGTTTGTGATGCTATTTCTATTGGTTCTAACGGCTATTTCATATCTTTTGAAAAAAGAATATTGGAAGGACGTCGTATAAAAATTGTACAAATAATCCGCTGGCATGGCTTGAATCAGCGGCCAGGTCAGCGGCCAGGTCAGCAGTTTTTGTACTACCTAGAAAATTCGAGGTAACCTTTGACAGCACCCACTAATCGGCGCGCGGTATTGACAGTGTTTTCCGACCCGGAATGCATACATAGCCACCGTGTGCGCCTGGTGTTGTCCGAGAAGGGCATTAAAGCCGATATCGAGTCGTGCGATCCGGACAACAAGCCGGAAGAGCTGGGTCAGCTTAATCCGAATAATAGCTTGCCAACCCTGCTTGATCGCGATTTGATATTGTATGATGCGCGTGTTGTCATAGAGTATCTGGATGAACGCTATCCACATCCGCCATTTATGCCCGTCGATCCGGTATCACGGGCGCGGACCAGGTTAGCTTTGTATAGAATTGAGTCCGATTGGTACTCTTTTGTACCATCACTTGAAGCAGGTGGTGAGTCGGCTGAAGCGGCCCGTCATCAATTGGCAGAGTCGCTAACCGCGTCATCGGATGTGTTCGATGTGTTGCCCTATTTTCTAAGCGAAGAGTTTTCCATGTTGGATGCAACGCTTGCCCCATTGTTGTGGCGATTGAATCACTATGGCATTGTACTGCCCGAGGCAGCAGCACCGGTTAACGAATATTGCAAACGCATTTTCGCACGAACTGGTTTTCAGTCGAGTTTGACTGAACTGGAACGAGAGTTAGGTTAATGATATCCAACAGGCCCTATTTAGTACGAGCGCTTTACGAGTGGATTGTTGATAACAATCTAACGCCGCATATGCTGGTTGATACGGCGCATGAGTCGGTCGAAGTGCCGCGCGCGTTTGTTGAAAACGGTCGTATTATTTTGAATGTCAGTCCAGAAGCGACCCATTCCCTGGTACTGGGCAACGATGCGATTACGTTTAACGCACGCTTTAGTGGAACGGCAATGGATGTGCATGTGCCGGTATCGAGTGTACTGGCCATTTACGCGCGCGAGAACGGTCAAGGCATGATGTTTGGTGAGCAGGAAGATGAGACACCACCCGATCCAGAACCAGGTAAAAGCACTGACAAACCATCAGCGCCGAGTCAAGTGAAACGGCCAAATTTGAAAATAGTTAAATAGTCGAGACCCTTCAGTTTTTCAAGCGTCTTCTATGGCATTTTGAGTCCATGTGAGCAAATGGTTTTCAAAGTAGTGCTGTGAAACGCTTTGTGCCGAAAAAGTCATGTTCTGCTCCCGTGTATCGATTTTACTAACGCCGATAACATCGATGCGAGCGTTCGTACGAGCAGTAGCATTTTTTTGCAAATAATAAAGTACCGTACGTCGGAGTTTTCGTTGTTTTTTCCAGTCAACGCTCTCAGTTGCATTGCCGTGGTTTACGTTTGAGCGAAAGCGTACTTCTACAAACACCAATGTATCGCTGGAGGCTTCGAACATAATCAGGTCTATTTCCCCGAGCCTGCAGGAAAAATTTTTTTCCACACACTCAAGCTCATTGCCTTCGAGGAACGCGCACGCAAGGGTTTCTATGGCATTGCCGATAAGTATTTTTCGCACGTGACCTCCATGTCGGTGTGCTTAGAGAATAAATTAGCGTAATTGTGGCCGTCTTTTCTTAACTTCCACCGGACTGAATCGCAGGTAGTGTGTCGGCCTCAATGCTTTTAACGCCAACCGAAATACCTTCCTGATATTGTGCCCAGTCAAGATGACGACGCACGTAGCCGGTGCCAGTAAATTCCAGATCGCCGGTAAAGCCTTCGAGACGTTCACCATTGCTAAGTGCATTCAAATTGGTGACCACTTTATAAGAGTCGGCCCCGAGCGCGTACAACTTGGCATAGGCTCCGCTGGCGCCAGGAAAGCTCTCCAGTATTTGTTTGCGTAGTGGGTCGTTTTGCATTGATTCACGCAGCACCCATGGTGCTTCAGGATAGTAGATTGAATTCAGATCGCGATTTTTCTTTATGTCGTCATCCGGGCCAGCTATGCGCGAGGTTCCGAAGCGAGGTACCTGTGAGGCATGGAAGAAATCTAATTGAGGTCGAACTGAACGAGCTTGTTCGGAGCTCACAGCCAAAAAGATCACATCTACATCCGGTCGGATGTTCGGCTCGAAAAATAACTTGGCGCCGACTAAATTGGATATCTGCTTAAAACGCGCGTCGCTTTGTGTTATTTGCAACGCATCTTTTATTGGCTTGGAATAGTCGTACTCATCTTTTGGAAGAACTGCAACGTGCAGAACATCGCCTCCGTAGGAAAACATTGCGTCTTGAAAAGCACGTGCCTCACGATCGCCGCGCGAGTCATCGGCTTGAATGACTACAGCGTTTTTCAGCGATAAACCAATAGCGCGTGATGCCGCCGCTCTTGCTTCATCTTCAGGAGCCAAACCGAATTGAATTATATTTGCCGAGCTGTCGCTGTACGTCAGTGACGGGTCAACCGTATTGAGCGTAACCGTTGGTACGTTAACATCGCGCAGCGTAACAATGGCTGATACAGCCTGTTTTCGCAGTGGGCCAATGACCGCATCTGCGCCGTCGGCTATCGCATTTTCGTAGGCTGCTCTTACGTATCCCGGGTTTTCACCCACATCATAGAATCGCAAAGTAGGCGGATTAAACTGATCTGAAGAAAATTGGTGTGCGGCTATAATGCCGTCACGAATGGAGCCGGCAACCTGACCCAATCCTTCGGCGGATAACGGCAGCAGTACCGCTATGCTATTGATAGTACCGTTCGACGGCGCGGTAAAATCGAATGGGTCGGTGCTGGTATAAATTTGCGGTACAAACCGATCTCTGGCGGGGTGTTGGGTAAACAATGCGCGCCACTGATCCAGTTTTTCCGAGCGCAGATTCGGGTTGCTTGCCGCATCGGCGTTAAGCATGGCCAATGCCAGCCAGCCCTGATACGTATCACCGCGCACATTAGTGGTGAGCGTACGCAGGCGTGAGACTGGCTGAGTCGTTAGCATTGTCCAAATTTGTCGGTGGTTTTTGTCGATAATGTTTTCATCGTGCAGTTCTTTTTCGAGCTCTATTCTGGCGATTAGCTCGTTATCGGGGTCGTCCAGGCGACTGAACGATTGTGCGCGGGTTTCGTGTACACGGGCTCTATCCAGAGCCGACTCCACTTCAGCTGGGTTCGGAAGTGCTGCAACAGCAGCTTCTGGTTGATCGCTGAACAGCAGGCTTTTGGAAAAAACAATGTCGCGTCGTTGTTGTAGCTCGAGTGAGCTCATCAGTTGTGGCAGTTCGGCTAATTTATTTTGTCCAGAATCAAGCAATCCGCGATCGAACAATATTTCCGCCGCAATTAATTGATACTCCTCCCGAGCCTGTGTAGTTGCAGCCTTACTTGCCTGGGTGGAGTAATAATCGGCAGCAGCCTCCGGTTTTCCGCTGTTCAGCAGTCTCAGCGCTTTGCTGTCTGTTACCCTTCCATTAAACGGGTCGGCAGGCTGCGTGGGTCCTTTGACGACGCACCCGACAGACAGTAGCAATGACAGTAATACCGTGGTGAAATGGCTTTTATGAAGCATACGTGTTTTAAGCATACGAGAAATCAATCGAATAGCTGAATGTGACAACCCTAAAGCATACTCTGTACGTGGTGGCCACGCCAATTGGTAACCGTGACGATTTGTCAGGAAGAGCCATAAAAACACTCAATGATTGCCATTGTATCTACGCAGAAGACACACGACACAGTCGGCCTTTGCTGCAATACCATGGTATCGAAACCCAAATACGCTCTCTACACGAACACAATGAAGCCGGGCGCGCAGACATCATTATCTCCCAATTGCGAACCGATGGCTCGGTGGCGATTATCAGTGATGCTGGAACACCGTTGATCAGCGACCCGGGATATCGCATTGTTCGTGCCTGCCAGGATGCTGACATTCCTGTGTCACCCATTCCCGGCGCCAGTGCGTTGATCACGGCCCTAAGCGTAGCAGGTGTCGCCACCGATCGGTTCCTGTATGCGGGTTTCCCGCCGGCAAAATCTGCTGCCCGGGTTGCCTGGCTGAGCGAGTTTGCCGATCAATCGTGCACCATCGTGTTGTACGAATCACCGCACCGTATCCTCGCATCGCTTGGCGATATTGTGCAGGTGTTCGGACGGGAGCGTGAAATGACGCTGGCTCGAGAGCTGACCAAGCGGTTTGAAACTGTGATCAGGGCATCGAGTGAGGAGGTTTTGAGAATAGTAGAACAAGATGCTCAGCAACAACGCGGCGAATTTGTTCTGGTTATTTCAGGTAAAAAAGATCGACTGGCTAACTCGCCAGACCAAACCGAGATTACCGAATTGCTTAAAACCCTGCTCAAGCATATGCCGTTAAAGACTGCTGCAAAAGTGGCAAGTGAACTTACCGGAGCACCGCGCAAACAGGTTTACGAAGTGGGCATCGGATTGAACAAGTCGGATTGAATCAAACTCAACTTTCTATCACCATTCAGCTGTCTATGCGGTGTACTATGTCGGCGGAGTTGGCCAGGCCATCGCTGCAGTGCGTGCACTGTGGAGGAAAGTCCGGGCTCTACAGGGTAAGGTGCCAGGTAACGCCTGGGGGGCGTGAGCCTACGGAAAGTGCAGCAGAGAGCAGACCGCCTACGTGAGCCAAAGTATGCTGGGAAATATCCTGGTGTGCTTCGGTTCGCCGGTAAGGGTGAAAGGGTGCGGTAAGAGCGCACCGCACTGGTGGCAACATTCAGTGGCATGGTAAACCCCACCTGGAGCAAGACCAAATAGAGGGACATAAGGCGTGACCCGCGTTGTCCCCGGGTAGGTCGCTAGAGCATTGTGGTGACATGATGCCAAGATGAATGGTGGTCCACGACAGAACCCGGCTTACGGCCAACTCCTTTTATTCATTGATCGGCGTTTGCGTTCAATGCACCCAAACTCAGACCGATTTGTTTTATTGATTATTCGCACCGACTTGACCTGAATTCTTGATCAGTTATTGCTGGCTATTTGGTTAGATAAGCCGGTTTCCCTTTGAGCATTCGCGCTTAACTTATACAATTGTGCGGTGGTTTTAAGTGACACGGCAGTGCATGGAATTCAAGTAGTTACATGGAATAACGTAATATGGACAAGATACCGTTAGTGCTCGTAAACGCAGTCGTGTTAGGGCTTATTGGGTGTGGTGGTGGTAGCAGCGGAGACGGCGGCTCAACAGCCAATTCTACTGAAGGTGAAGGTGCAACTGCGTCGGCTGGCAGCACAGCAAGTGCCAGTGCCGGGCAGACAACTATTGGCACCACGGTCGGTTCCACCGTCGGTGAAACGGCTGGAAATACAGATGCCGACAGTACCGATAATTCATCGGCTGACGCTGGCACAGCCGGTACTTCCGCGGGTGATACCACGGCCGGTGGAACGGCAAGTGAAACCGCAGGCAGTACCGCCAGTGCTGCTGCCGGACTGACAACACTTGGAACCACAGTCGGAACCACGGTTGGTAGTACTGTCGGTGATACGGCAGGTGACACGGCAGGTGACACGACAACAGCTGGAGACGCAGGAACAGCCGGCGAGACTGCGGGCAGTACTGATGCTGCGACCGGCAGTACCGGAGGCGATGGCACTGCCAGCGAAACAGCAGGCAGCACCGCAGGTACCACAACAGATAACGACAGCGGTTCACAAGGTGATAATCCTGGCTCCGTTCCTGACCCTGTACTGGGCGAAGCGTCGTCGATTGACCTGTCTAGCGTTGCAGGGCCCGCCGGTTATAAGATCTTTTCGGGCGATGCAATCGATCCGGGGTTGCCAACAGATTTCGCTGAATTTGTTGAAAATAGCTATATCAACGTTGAATTTCCGTGCAACAGCGAAATGGGTAATATTGAAGTGTTCCCCAGAGCATTCATGGGTCTGGTAGTCGATGAGCCTTACGGAGGCGCCTTCACTTGGGAAACAGCTGACCCAGAGGATGAGTTCGGGGTTGTAGAGCTTGAAATTGCCACAATTACCTATGGTGCTCAGGCCAATGTAGGCTTTATTTTCGACATTGATAACATCGTTAATGGTTCGCTGATTGTTGGTTCAAGTTTGTTTGAAGATTTGCTGGTTACGCGTATAGTTCAGTTTGAATTGTGTAATTGATCGGCTGCTTCACGGCCAATTCTAAGTAACTATACTGGCGAGCGGATTAACTGTTTGGAAAGAGCGGCCCTGACGGGCCGCTTCTGCGTTTAAAGGCCGTGGCTTTTATGTGCTGCTTCACACTTCACAAGCGTTCAATGTAAATTCGATATGAATTTACTCGAATTTATGCCTGCAACACAGCTATTGGGCATCACTTGACTACACTGGCTGCGGTGTCGCTTTGTTGCACTTTGGCTGCGCACGCGCGGCACTCGTATTCCGGCGCAACTCTATATAATTGGTGTCATGAAAATACTAACTAGAAAAATTGTTCCGCTGATATTAATTAGCGTGTTGGGAAACAATGCCTTTGCGCAAACTGAGCAGGGCAGCGAAACCGATCCCGTTTATCTGTTTAACGAGGTTTGCTACACACAAGTACCCGATGTGGCAAAAATTCAAGACATGGCAAAACGCTTTGCATGGGGGCCAATGGGTGGAGAAGACCTTGAAAGCTTTACCACAGTAAAAACCCCGTCATTATTGGAAGGCTGGGATATACGCTTGTCTGAGCGTATTTATCGTCTTGGTATTGTCCAATCGGAGCCAAGCGATTCATTCATTGAAACCTTTCCTGATATGGCTGATGGCACTGCAACCAGCTGTACCCTGATACTCGATGGGCGTGATGATGCACAGCTGATATTTGAGCGATTGAAAACGATGGTGGGTAAAGAGCCAACGACAAAAGATGTTGCCGATGCGCAACTACTAACAACCACTTGGTCAGGTGGCAGCGACACAGTCAAAGTATTCGTTTTTTACAAGACCGACGCACTACAGCGTGCCAATTTGATGAACGTAACCATCATCACAAAATAATAACAATCAGCACACGTGCTGTTTTTCGAACAAGGGAGTTCGCTGAATTGAATAAAATATTATTGCCCGGAATGACGTTGGCAGCCATTAGGCTTTTTCTGTTTACAGTAATCACGCTAGGCTCCTTGTTTCACAAGGTCGCACTGGCTCAGCCAATGGACCCCGTTGAAGAGCTTATTTTTTTTGGTGAGCAGCAACACCTGATTGTTGATCGTG
The DNA here is from genome assembly GCA_938045275.1 of uncultured Granulosicoccaceae bacterium. Taxonomy (GTDB): domain Bacteria; phylum Pseudomonadota; class Gammaproteobacteria; order Granulosicoccales; family Granulosicoccaceae; genus Granulosicoccus. Next base: position 26,301 of record CALIMV010000177.1, on the reverse strand, counting down.
GTGGCCCGGTCGATGAGCTTGGCGATGTCAATGGCGATGGTTTTGACGATATTATCGTTGGTTCCGGCGCCGGCGGAATACGTGTTATTTTCGGGCCGACTAATGGCAATAACGGTATCGTGAATGCATCGTCAATCAACGGTGTCAATGGTTTCAACATAGCGCACGATCTTGTCAATATCTCGGTAGTTGCAGGTGTCGGTGATCTGAACGCCGATGGCTTTGACGATGTATTGGTTGGCAGTGCCGCTGGTACGCATGTATTTTTTGGACAAAGCGGTAGCTTCGCCAGAACCCTGGAACCAAGCAGTTTTAATGGTGTTAACGGATTCAGCTTTGACTCACCTGCCACCTCGGTGAGTAGTGCTGGCGATGTTAATGGTGATGGCATTGTTGACATGCTGGTCGGCAATGCGCGAGCGGGTGCTAACGAATTGCCAGCGGCTGGCGTTAGCTATGTTGTATACGGCCGAGATGCAGCGTTCCCAACTGTGTTACGCCCTTCCGATCTTGACGGAACAAATGGCTTTGCGATTCTGGGTACCAACCAGGAAGATCGTAGCGGAAAATTTGTTGGTGATGCTGGCGACTTCAATCACGATGGCGTTGACGATTTTATGATTGGTGCGCCGAATAAAACCCAGAATGGTATTGCTGAAGTTGGTGAAGCCTATCTTATATACGGTCGTAGAGAGGGTTTCCCTGGTGCCATAAGTCTTAGCGACATTAATGGTAAGAATGGTTTTGTTTTCAAAGGCAGCGACATCCAGGATTCTGCAGGTAGTGCAGTAACTGGCATTGGTGATTTAAATCATGACGGTATCGATGACATCGCGATCAGTGCGCCTGGCAAAGGGCCGTTTGGTTCACCAAGCGATTACCCTGGCGAGGTGTATGTATTATTTGGTGGTCGGTTCGATGATGTGGCGGAAATTAATGAACAAAGTCTGAACGGTCAGAACGGTTTTGTTGTTCGTGGCAGACGCGGCGGAGTCGTGCCGATTGAGGTAGATGAAGCCATATGGGGAGACCTTGCTGGTACATCGGTTGATGGTGCGGGTGATTTCAACAACGACGGAATCGATGACTTGCTGATAGGCGCATCACACACGATAATTAATCCTCGTCGCAAAGGCGTTGGACAAATCTATGTTATTTACGGCACTACGACCGCATTTCCTGCTAAGTTCCGGCTGAGTGATCTTGACGGTGACAATGGATTTCGAATTAACGGCATCGGCACAGTGGATTATTTCGGCGTTTATTCGCGCAAGGGCGGCGACTTCAATGCTGATGGTCGCGACGACATTCTTATCGGTGCTTCAGGGCAAGGCAATAGTTACCTTATCTATGGCCGCGATCCATGGGCTGCTGTGCAAAGTCCGCCAACACCTGTTGCATTGAAGCCGGCTACCACACCGGGTTTTCTACCAATCGCTTTCAATGTGTTGCCCGACTCACCGAGTCTGGCATTTAACGAACTTGCCGATCCAACAGGGCCAACGCCGTTGCCACCTGGTACATCCACCGTGCTAGGCGATCCTGCAACCCCTGGTGATATCAGGCCAAATTTATTCAGCCCGGTTGAACCATTACGACCAACTACTGACAACATCGGAACAACTGATACTGAACCAACAACAGCCAATCCCGGGTCCCCCGGCAATGAGATGACTAATCCCTCGACATCAACACCATCTGACAATGGTGTATCACAGCCGGCGGATACTGGTAGTACTGAACAACCGAGCACCACCGACAACAATTCGACCAATGCGGAAGCGGGTATGACTGCTAATAGTGGTAGTGGCGGCGGTGGTGGTGCATCATCAGCTTCAGTCGTTTTTGTACTGACCATGTTGCTGCTGCGTCGTCGTAATCGGCGTAACCTGTTAAAGTTCCGATAATCTTAAAGTTCTGATAATCGTTGAGGTTCGCCTTGAGGCTCGCCTCTTCGGTTTGTCAATTAAGGGGAGTTTTGATTTGAGCAAGTTACCAAATTCGGTGGAAGGGCGAGATGTCGCGTCACATTTGCATGGTTACACAAATGCTCGCGCCCATCTTGAACAGGGTCCGCTGCTCATCGAAGAAGGCAGTGGTGTTCATGTTTGGGATAACTCCGGTAATAAATATATAGAAGCTATGTCAGGGCTATGGAGCGTAGCGCTGGGCTTCGGCGAGCAACGCCTCGTTGATGTAGCCACAGCTCAGATGCAAAAACTGCCGTACTATCATACCTTCAGTCATAAAGGTCACTCGCAGGCCGCAGAGCTAGCTCACAAATTGGTTGAAATAGTGCCTGGCAATATGAGCAAGGCGTTTTTCACTAACTCTGGCTCAGAAGCCATTGATACTGCTATTAAACTTATCTGGTACCGATCAAATGCCCTCGGCAAGCCCGATAAGAAAAAAATTCTCACCAGAAATCGTGCTTACCACGGTGTTACCACTGCCGGCGCGTGCCTAACAGGTCTGCCGGCGAACCACGCATCGTTTGATTGTCTTGTGCCAGTGGTGCGACTAACTTGCCCGCACTATTGGCGAGAAAAACAAAACAATGAAACTGAAGAAGCATTTGCTACGCGTCTTGCTAAAGAGCTCGATGACACCATTGAAGAGCAAGGCCCTGATACTGTTGCCGCTTTTTTTGCGGAACCAGTACAAGGTGCTGGTGGGGTTGTTGTGCCACCGCATACGTATTGGGAAAAAATGCAGGCCGTGCTCAACAAACATGATGTTTTATTGGTTGCTGACGAAGTGATCTGCGGGTTTGGGCGGACCGGAAATATGTTTGGCTGTCAGACCTACAACATCAAGCCGGACATGATGACCTTGTCCAAGCAACTGACTTCATCCTATTTGCCAGGCTCCGCCTTGTTGCTCAACGAGCGTGTATTCGAACCCATAGCAGACGAAAGCAATCGAATTGGTGTTCTGGGGCATGGTTTTACCGGTGGCGGGCATCCAGTCGTGTGCGCCGTTGCCAATGAGACTATCCGGATTATCGAAGAAGAAAATTTGGTGGAGCACGCAAGGGGCGTAGGCGCTTACATGCTTGAGGGTCTTAAACAGTACGAATCTCATCCGCTGGTCGCGGAAGTGCGCGGTGTTGGGCTTATCGCGGCTATGGAACTGGTGACAAACAAGGAAACTAAAACAGCCTTGGAAAAACCCGGCATGCTCGGCCTCATGGCTGGCAAGCACGCCGCTGCGAATGGGTTCATTACACGTAGCATTGTTGACTCAATGGCATTTTGTCCACCATTGATCATTAATAAGCATGAAGTTGATGACCTGATTGGGCGGGTTGGAAAGACGCTAGATGACGTTTTAGCCGAAACTGAAAATGGCGTTATTAATTAGATTTAATTAACTATTAGGTGCCATAACCTAATAATTTAATAAATTAGGCTGTTACATTGGCCCATTAATGCTAATCCATTTTGATAGTCGATCAAAAATCTTCCAGAGGATTGCAAATTTTCAGACACCCAAATCATACAGCGTCGTAATTTTGACTCACTTTACGTATTTTCCTCAAGTTGAATCTATGATAGCGCCGTAACTGCTTGATTCATATAGTGACGATTATGCTCACTAACTCATTGTCTTTTAACGTAAAAACAGCGCCTTAAGGTCTCTTTTCCATTGACCATCTTAAGTCGTAGCCGTATAGTGGCCCTCAGTGCTTTTTTGTGGTTACAAGTGGGGTTTGGGGCTTATTTTGAGCTAAAAAATCAATGTTTCGGGGCATTTCAAAATTAACGGTTGACGCAAAGGGACGCTTGGCGATGCCCAAGCATCACCGTGACCGCCTTGAAAGTGACGGCATTACACGACTGATGGTTACGGTCGATCCGTCGCACTGCTTGTTGATTTACCCCATGCCAGATTGGTTGGAAATTGAGGCTCAGTTGATGAGCGCACCAAATGCTGATCCGCGGATACGAACCATGCAGCGACTGTTTGTTGGCTATGCCTCCGAGGTTGAGTTTGATGTCAACGGTCGAATTTTGCTGCCACAAGCGTTACGTGACTACGCTGGAATAAAGAAGAAAACGGTGATGATCGGTCAGGGAAAAAAGTGCGAACTCTGGAGTGAAGAGTCGTTTGATTCATCTGCAGAGATGTGGCCCAACGAAGTGGGTGACGTTGACCTGACCAGCACGCCAGAAGCGATACAGAATTTGTCGTTCTGATGAACTCAGACACGCACGTGTCGGTTCTACAGGCCGAGGCAGTGGAAGCACTGAATATTGTTTCCGATGGCAGGTACGTCGATGCAACCTATGGCCGTGGTGGTCATAGTGAAAAAATTATTGAGCAATTGGGTGAGTCAGGGCGGTTGTTGGCGATTGACAGAGACCCGGATGCACTAGCCGACGCAGAGCGGCGATTTTACGATGACCAAAGATTCAATATAGTCAGCGCTAATTTTGCAGACATCGATCATGTGATCGAACAGCATGATTGGGTCGGCACAGTGGACGGATTGCTACTCGATCTGGGTGTGTCATCACCCCAGCTTGATGTAGCTAACAGAGGTTTTGGTTTTTCTCGCGACGGACCGCTCGATATGCGAATGGATCCGTTAACTGGGGTTTCAGCAGCTCAATGGCTGGCTGATGTAAGAGAAGAAAATTTAGTGTACGTGCTAAAAACATACGGTGAAGAGCGGTATGCGCGCAGAATCGCTGCAGCTATTGTTGCTGCTCGCACTATTGCACCAATCACACACACACTACAGTTGGCCGACATAGTTAAGGCGGCTCACCCACGATGGGAGCGTCATCACCATCCGGCTACGCGCAGCTTTCAAGCTATACGCATACATGTCAATGGTGAACTCGATGCCATCTCTCAGGTGTTGACGAAAGCGACTTCCGTGCTGAAAAAGGGTGGTCGTTTGGTGGTGATCAGTTTTCATTCTCTTGAAGACAGGCTGGTTAAACGTGCGCTGCGTAAACCTCCACCGCCTGCGGACTTGCCGCGTCATTTGCCATTGCCCGATACGCAAGCTCATCCCTGGAAACTGTTGAGCAAAGCCATTAAAGCCAGTGATGAAGAGCTGGCCAGAAATCCACGCGCGCGTAGTGCAGTGATGCGTGTTGCACAGAGAGTGGTATGAATCATTTTTCGCTCTTACTGTTTGCACTTGCTGCATTTAACGTGTGTTCAGCTGTGGCAGTTGTTTATAGCAAGCACTTAAGCCGCCAGCGTTATGCTGAGATTTCGCAGAGCCAGCAGGTTATTGATGAGCTTGATGTTCAGTGGAGTCAATTGCAAATTGAAGAAAGCACGTTTTCCGAGCACGGTCTGGTTGCACGTACGGCACGTGATCGGTTGGGAATGGTTTTGCCCGGACACAAGGGCATAGTCATGATTACGCGACAACCCTGAGGCGTTTTGTGAAAAATAAATCTCAGAAATCAATTAGTCGATGGACGCTGCGCCGCCAGTTCGTTCTGTTGATATTTGCGCTTATGGGGTTAACGTTGATTGGTCGCGCCTTGTACTTGCAAGTCTTTGAATATGATTTCTATCGTAATCAGGGTGATGCTCGGCATTTACGTACTGTGGCAATACCAGCTCATCGGGGCAATATGCACGATCGCAACGGAGAGCCTCTGGCTATCAGTACGCCGATAAAAACCGTATGGGGTGTGCCTGAAAAGTTAGTAGCACAACCTGCGGCTCTGCGAGAAGTAAGTGCGTTGTTGGGTTTGCCTGCCGAAAAGCTACAAGTAAAAGTAGAGCAAGCGCATGCGCAGGGTAAAGAGTTTGTTTACGTTAAGCGACACGTCATGCCGGATGTAGCAAATAAGGTAAATCAACTTAATGTTGAAGGCATTGGTCTGCAGCGTGAATATCGCCGGTACTACCCAAGTGGTCGAGCTGCTTCTCAAGTGGTTGGTTTCACCGATATCGATGATGTTGGTCGCGAGGGACTTGAGTTGGCGTATAACGAATGGCTCAGCGGTGAGGCTGGAAAGCGTCGCGTGGTCCAGGACCGAACCGGTCGCGAAATTACCGGCGTCGACATTATTAAGCCTGCTGTGCCCGGTAAAGATTTGCGACTCAGCATAGACAAGCAGCTGCAGTACTTTGCAGACCAGGCATTGATCGATGTAATTAAAGAGCACAAGGCTGAATCTGCATCGGTTGTTGTTATGAAGGTTCAAACCGGTGAAGTGTTGGCAATGTCGAACTATCCATCGTACAACCCTAACGACGTAAACGACAGAACGGGCGGGCAGCAACGCAATCGCTCATTAACCGATGTATTTGAACCTGGCTCAACAATGAAGCCTTTTACGATAGCGGCGGCATTGGAGTCAGGAAAATTTAAACCAGAAGACATCGTGTTTACGTCACCGGGCTATTACAACATCGGCAAATATCAGATCAACGATATTCGCGACAACGGGTGGCTGGATTTACGCGGCATTGTTCGACAGTCCAGCAATGTTGGTGTGAGCAAAGTTGCCACCCAACTCGATCCCGAACAAATGTGGTCGGTTTTCGATAGCTTTGGTTTTGGTCGCTCGCCAGGAAGTGAATTCCCGGGTGAGGTGGCTGGCTATTTCAACCACCCCATTCTTTGGCACCACATTGAGCAGGCGAGTATTTCTTACGGTTATGGCATTTCAGTGTCCGCATTGCAGTTAGTGCGTGCCTATGCCGCTTTTGCAAACGACGGCGTTTTGCCGCCTGTAGCTTTTATCGCATCCAATGGGGAGCAGAGTGAAGGTGTTCGGGTCGTTGACAAAGAAATCGCTCGCGAGGTTCGGAATATGCTCGAGTCGGTGGTCACTGACGGTACTGGACATCGTGCGGCGATACCCGGTTATCGAGTAGCAGGTAAAACCGGCACCTCGCATCGATCGGTTTCTGGTGGTTATGCAGAAGATCGGTACGTGTCCGTATTCGCAGGATTTGCGCCTGCCTCCCGACCAGAGCTTGCCACAGTGGTTGTCATTCATGACCCCAAGGCCGGACAGCATTTCGGCAGTGTTGTTGCTGCCCCGGTTTTTGCCGATGTGATGTCGCATGCACTACGAATTCAGAATATTGAGCCGGATGACGTTGAAGATCAACGCGTGGGAATGAATCCGGTACCTGGACCGTATGAAGGCGATCGTTCCTGATGAGTATTGCAGCAACAACAATGCAGTTAGCCACCTTGCTCGCTGACTTCATACAAGACACGGCAACGCTGAATTCAGTGGATAAAGCCGTGACTGTCAGTGGTGTGTGTCTTGACAGCCGATTGATAACCTCTGGCGATGTCTATCTGGCAATGGATGGTGCGAGCGCACATGGTCTGGAATTTGTCGACGCTGCACTTACTAAGGGTGCGTGCGCTGTGGTGGTTGATGACACAGGTTTAAATGATCATTTAGAGGCGATAGCCAAAGTGCATGCCGCTGGTAAGCCGGTATTTCATGTCGCGCAGTTAAAACAACGAGCTGGTGACATTGCCGCCCGTTTTTATCAGTACCCAAGCCGGCATCTGAAGGTTGTGGCAGTCACTGGCACCGATGGTAAAACCTCCGTATGCCGGTTTGTTGCCGATGCACTCAACGGTGCTGGCCAACCTTGTGGTTATATTGGCACTCTGGGTTGGGGCATAGGCGAATTAACTGAAACGCAGCTGACAACACCTGATGCGGTTTCGATACAGCGCATGATGGCTGAGTTAAGAGATGCAGGTGCACGTATTGTGGCATTGGAAGCATCGTCACATGGGTTGCAAGAGGGTCGGCTTGATGCTGTGAGTATTGATGTAGCAGTGCTCACCAATTTTGGTCGGGACCACCTCGACTACCACAGCAGCTTAGCTGATTATAAAAATGCCAAAGCACGTTTATTCGACTGGCCAGACATTCGTTTTGCGGTGCTCAATGTACAGGACGAGTTAGGCAGGGAGCTTGCCAGAAAAATCGCTGACCGCGCAGATTGTTCAAGTGTTGCTTTTATGGCCCACACCACTGACTCTGATAGCGCTCGAATCGATGCCGATATATTGATTCGCGCTGAATCAGTAGAGCTTTGTGCCAACGGACTGAAGTTTGGTTTGATTGACAACGGCGTGCGTTTTGAACAGCGTTCTAAGCTGATGGGCTCATTCAATGTTGATAATCTGCTTGCCTGTCACGGTGTGCTGCGCGCATTGGGTCAGGCAGCAAACGATGCCAGTGCTAATTTGAGTCATATAGAACAAGTGCCAGGGCGTATTGAGCAATTTAGCGCTAACGAAAAACCAACCGCCATTGTTGACTACGCACATACACCACAAGCATTGGCCGCTGTTATTACTGCAGTTCGCCATCATTGTTCTGGCAAGCTTTGGGTCGTTTTCGGGTGCGGTGGTGATCGTGATCCTGGCAAGCGTGCACCCATGGGTGTTGCTGCCGAGCAGGCTGACCACGTCGTAGTAACCGATGACAACCCGCGTACCGAGCGTTCTGAAGATATTCTTCAGCAAATTGTAGCGGGTATGCAGCAACCAGAGCGTGCAACAGTAATTGCTGATCGTGCTGCTGCTATTGCCTATGCGTTAAGCCATGCTGCCAAAACAGATCTGGTACTCATTGCTGGAAAAGGTCATGAGGATTATCAAATCGTGGGTACGCAAAAGCGCGATTTCAGTGATCGTGCTTGTGTAGAGCAGTTCATGCGGGAGGCTGTGTAATGGTTCGCCTCATGCTTTCCGATTGCCAGCCACACGTTGAAGGTGAACTGCTTGGTGACGATGTCCAATTAAGCGGATTTAGCATCGATAGCCGCACTTTACAGCCGGGTGATTTATACATTGCTGTGAAGGGCGATCGCTTTGACGGTCATGACTATTGCGCCGATGCCGAACAAAACGGTGCCAGTGGCTTGGTTGTGCATGAAAAAGTTAATTCGGACTTACCACAACTAATTGTAGAGGACACGCGGGTTGCACTAGGGTTGTTAGGCAAAATGTGGGCCGAACAATTTCAAGTACCAACGGTGGCCATAACAGGCAGTAATGGCAAAACGACAGGAAAAGAAATGGTTGCAGCCATACTGGGTCAGCTGGGCCCGGTGTTAGCAACAGAGGGAAATTTCAATAACGAAATCGGCGTGCCGTTGACGCTACTTCGGTTGCGTGCGCATCATCATTATGCGGTTATTGAAATTGGAGCCAGTGGCCCGGGTGAAGTGGCCATGTTAAGTCGACTGGTGCAACCCGATGTTGCGCTGATAAATAATATTGGCGAAGCGCACCTTGAAGGATTTGGCAGTATTGAAGCCGTTGCCAGTGCCAAGTCAGAAATTTTTGAAGGCTTGAGCTCCGATGGTTGGGCGGTGATCAATGCTGATGATCGATTTGCCGATGTTATGCGTCAAGCCGCATCACATGCACATATACATCAGTTTGGTTCAGATGAAGATGTTGCCGTTCGTCTTATGCCAGAGCGGGAACTTAAAATTTATACCGGCGAGAAAATGCTGTCGCCGCGATTCGCGTTGCTTGGTCGACATAACCGATTGAACGCGGTTGCTGCCACAGCCGTTGCGCAATGTATGGATGTACAGCCTGTCGCTGTTATGTCTGGCCTTGCGCAAATAAATTCGGTGGCAGGGCGTTTAAGCCGTCGTTACGGTATAAAAGAATCAACTGTGATCGACGACACATACAATGCCAATCCTGTATCAGTGCGAGCGGCAATAGATGTGCTGGCCGAATTTGATGGCATGCGTATGCTGGTTCTTGGCGATCTGGCTGAGTTGGGTGCAGATGAAATAAGTATTCATGCACAGCTTGGTGTCTATGCGAAGCAGGCCGGAATCGATCATCTTTTTACAGTGGGTGTGCTGACCGAGCATACCGCTGATGCGTTTGAGGGTGCGGTGCACTTCCCCGATAAAGAGCAGTTGATCGATACCTTGCGCGCTGTGATTCATTCGGACACCACAGTTCTGGTCAAAGGATCGCGCGGTAGCCAGATGGAGCAGGTTGTGAATCCATTGATTGACAACAGTCCTCGAACTGAGCCAGAGGGTGATGTGGATGCTGCAAATACCAGTGAGGTCATATCACTATGATGCTCTTGCTTGGTGATTGGTTAGTCAGTCTGGACGCAGGTTTCGGTGCCATAAAGTACATCACCCTACGGGCGATTTTTTCCGCCTTGACCGCATTGATTATTTGTCTGGTATTTGGGCCGTTATTGATTCGCTGGCTAACGGCCGCAAACATTGGGCAGTCGGTTCGTGACGATGGTCCGGAGTCGCATTTTTCCAAAGCAGGCACACCGACGATGGGTGGGGCTATGATTGTTCTGGCAGTCACTCTTAGTACATTGTTGTGGTCAGATCTGGGTGTACGACAAGTTTGGTTTGTATTGTTCGTGACCGTGGGATTTGCCGCAGTGGGCTGGGTTGATGACTATCGTAAAGTCATGCTATCCAACTCTGCAGGGCTTAGCGCCAGAGAAAAGCTGCTTTGGCAATCGTTGATTGCGGGCGCGGCAGTTGTAGCCGTCTACTTTACGACCAACGATCAGGCACAGCTTACGCTGACCATCCCCATTTTCAAAGATGCTGATATTCACTTGGGTTGGATGTTTGTACCGTTTGCTTTTCTGGTGATCGTGGGCGCCAGCAATGCGGTAAATTTAACTGATGGTCTTGACGGTTTAGCCATCATGCCAACGGTGATGGTTGCGGCCGGTTTAGGTCTTATTTCGTATTTGGCTGGTCATGCCATTTTTGCGGACTATCTGCACATTCCCAACGTTAAAGGCTCGGGTGAATTAACGGTTTTTTGTACCGCAATGATCGGTGCAGGCCTCGGATTTTTGTGGTTCAACACCTATCCTGCGCAAGTGTTCATGGGCGATGTTGGTGCCTTATCTTTGGGTGCAGCACTTGGTGCAATTTCAATCATGGTACGACAAGAACTGGTGTTGTTCATTATGGGTGGCATCTTTGTGCTTGAAGCTGTGTCAGTAATTGTACAAGTAGCGTCATTTAAATTAACCGGTAAACGTGTTTTTCGTATGGCGCCAATTCACCATCATTTTGAACTTAAAGGTTGGCCCGAGCCGCGAATTATTGTGCGTTTTTGGATTATCACTGTCATCCTGGTATTGGTTGGCTTGTCCACTTTGAAGCTACGTTGATGGATATAGAAAACTTCAAAAACAAGCGCGTGCTGGTTGTTGGTCTGGGTGTGACTGGCGAGTCGGTCGTGCGCTTTCTGCATGCACATCAAATTATGTTCGATGTGGTTGATGAAAAATCGAACCCATCTGATGAGCTGCGAAAGTATCTGACAGATGCAACCGTCCATACAGCCATCGATACTCAATTGTGTAGCGGATACGACGTATTAGTGATCAGTCCAGGTGTGCCACGGTCACTACAAGCCTTACAAAGTGCTGCAGAGGCTGGCTTGGAAATTATCGGTGACATTGAATTGTTTGCACGGGCAATAGGCGATACGCCAGTCATTGCAGTGACTGGGTCGAACGGCAAGAGCACAGTGGTTTCCTGGCTAGCACACGTACTTAAACATTGTGGCAAACGGGTAAAGCTTTGTGGGAACATTGGTACGCCTGCTTTGGATAGTATTGATTTAAATGCAGAAGTGTATGTGCTCGAACTATCCAGTTATCAGCTCGAGTCAACATTCTCGTTGAAAACAATATCCGCAACGGTTCTGAATATTTCAGATGATCACCTGGACAGATACCCGTCAATTGAACACTACGCTGAGGTTAAACGTCGCGTCTATAAGGATTGTTTGCACTCGGTAGTCAATCTTGATGATAAGCGCACGTGGATTAATCCAATCACGGCTGCGATCGATGCCGAGCAGCATCCGGTTGCTCAAAATAAAGGCGCTACATTCTCGCTGATTAACTCAGACGCTGCCGACTATCATGTAGAGGAAGCTGCAAACGATGCCTGGTTGTGCCACGGAGAACGAAAGTTGGTATTGCGTAGTCAGTTGCAAACGCCGGGTGATCACAATGTTGCGAATGCATTGGCTGTATTGGCATTGCTAGAACCGATCAGTCTGAACTTAAAGCAAATGATTACCGGCTTGGTTGGCTTTAATGGTCTGGAGCATCGAACCGAATTTGTTTTAGAGCACAATGGTGTGCGTTGGTATAACGATTCTAAAGGCACCAATATTGATGCTTGCGAGAAAGCTATAACAGCCATGAGTGGACCGGTTGTTCTCATTGCCGGTGGAATGGCTAAAGGCGCTGACTTTACAGCACTGCGTATGGTGGTAGAGCAACGCGTTAAGGCCTTATTATTAATTGGTGAAGATGCCGCACTTATTCGTGATGCGCTGAACGGTGCTACGCAAATTGTAATGGCAGCCAGCCTGGACGAAGTGGTTCGGCGTGCTGATGAACTGGCCGAACACGGCGATGTGGTTCTACTCTCGCCAGCTTGTTCCAGTTTCGACATGTTTGAGAACTTCGAACAACGTGGAATGTTGTTTAAGCAGGCAGTGGAGGCAATAGCAGCATGAGCTCTTTGGTCTCAAAAGTCGCAACCGGGAAAATAGTTAACCGGGCTAAGTTGGCAGAAAAATCGCGCAGCGAATTGACCGATAACGCCTTGCTAATAGCAGTGGTTACTTTGTCATTGTTTGGTGTTGTGATGATTGCTTCAGCGTCGATGGCGTTAGCAGCGGAAAACTACAACAACCCATTTTATTTCGCCAGTCGACAATTATTTTTCCTTGCCGTGGGCTTGATTGGTGCAACCGTTTTGTATCAATTCCCATTGTCAGACTGGGAAAAATACGGCCCCCATCTGATCATCATTTCGTTGATATTTTTGAGCTTGGTGTTGGTTATCGGTAAAGAAGTTAATGGCAGTAAGCGCTGGATAGATCTTGGTCTTTTTACTGTTCAAGTATCGGAAACCGTCAAGCTGTTCATTATTGTGTACCTGGCTGGCTATCTTGTGCGCCGCGGTGAATTGGTTCAAAACACAATAGGCGGGTTTCTAAGACCTCTTGCTTTAATTCTACTGGCCAGCGTGTTGTTATTGCTTGAACCAGACTTTGGTGCTGTGGTGGTAATAGTGTTGACCTCTTGCGCAATGTTATTTATCGCAGGCGTAAAGTTACAGCAATTTTTGGCACTCCTTGTCAGTTTGGCAATCAGCGGTGCTGTGTTGATCATGATGTCGCCATACCGTGCCAAGCGACTGGCCAGTTTTCTCGACCCGTTTGATGACCCGTTCGCCAGTGGCTTTCAGCTAACTCAGTCCTTAATCGCAATAGGCAATGGTTCTTTGACTGGCATGGGCTTGGGAAATAGCGTGCAAAAATTACTTTATTTGCCCGAAGCGCACACTGATTTTCTATTCGCCGTTATGTGTGAAGAGTTTGGTTTCCTGGGTGTTTTGTTTGTGGTGTTTCTGTACGGATTTATTCTTTGGAAGAGCTTTAACCTGGCAAAAATTGCCGACCAACAAGGCAATCGATTCGCAGGGTATTTAGCCTTGGGCATAGGCATCTGGATTGGTTTGCAATCGTTTATCAATATCGGTGTAAACATGGGTATCTTGCCAACCAAAGGCATCACCTTGCCAATGATGAGCTATGGCGGAAGTAGCGCTCTGGTGTTTATCGTGTCTTTTGCATTGCTGTTAAGAATCGAGCTTGAGACGCGTGAGTTCGCGAATCGAGCATTGCGCAGCAATTCACACGGGGGTGCAACATGAGTGCATCTCAAACAGTTGTGATAGCAGCAGGTGGAACAGGTGGCCATATTTATCCGGCTATGGCTGTTGCACGCGTGTTGGAGAGCCGAAAAGTGCCCGTTGTCTGGGTTGGCACGCGAGACGGTCTTGAGTCTCGTATTGTACCTGCTGCCAATATCGACATTCGTTTTATTAATGTCAGCGGGCTTCGCGGACAAGGTGTCAAAGGCATGATTACCGGGCCATTTAAAGTGCTTCGTGCCTGTATTCAAAGCATTCGCATTTTAACCGACGTTCAGGCCAGTGCCGTGCTTGGTATGGGTGGGTTCGTGTCAGGGCCGGTAGGTATCGCCGCATTGCTAACGCGTCGAATGTTGGTTTTGCACGAACAAAACGCCGTTGCTGGTATGACCAATAAATGGTTGGCGCGAATGGCAAATCGGGTCTACAGCGCCATGCCGAATGTTTTTCCTGAGAAAGTTGGTGCTATCGCTATCGGTAATCCGGTGCGTACATCAATTGAAGCCTTGGGGGTGCAAAAGGTGGAGCGCGGTGCAGATTGCACCGGAACAACAGCATCCGGTAATGCGCAAAGCTCTGCTGGTATTGAGCGCCCGTCTTTAAATGTGCTGGTTGTCGGCGGTAGTCGTGGTGCACGGGCACTTAATGAGTCGGTACCCGATGGCTTAAAGCATTTGCTTGAAATACAGCCTGACCTGAGTTTGAGTGTGTGGCACCAAACAGGACCTGCTGATGAGCCAGCGGTGAAAAAGTCGTATCAAAGTTTACAGAGCGTCGCGAATTCAATAGAGATTGCAGCCTACATCGAGGATGTGACAGACGCGTATCGGTGGGCGGATATCATCATTTGCCGAGCAGGCGCAATGACCGTAAGCGAGCTAAGCGCAGCTGGATTACCTGGTGTATTTGTACCATTTCCACATCATGTCGACGATCACCAAACGGTTAATGCAAAGTTTCTTGTGGATGCAGGTGCTGCTGTGTTGATACCGCAAAGTGAGCTTACCAGTGACGTTTTGGCGACAACTTTAAAACAGCTCAATTCATCGCCAGAAATTTTAATGAATATGTCCAAAGCAGCGCAGGCCTTGCATAAGCCTGATGCAGCAGTGGTGGTTGCCGATGCACTACAGGGGGCTTCTACCTGATGGTTGTTGATATTTCACCCAATGTAAAAAGCCAGATGCGCCGTGTTCGTGGTATGCACTTCATTGGTATCGGTGGTGTTGGGATGGGTGGCATAGCTGAAGTTATGCATCATCTTGGGTTCAGTGTGAGCGGTTCCGATCTTGGCAGTAACGCACTCACCCAGCGACTCGAGTCGCTTGGTGTGAAGGTGCAACAAGGCCATGCCGCAGAGCATGTTGAAGGTGTCGATGTCGTGGTTATATCCACGGCTGTACCACAGGATAATCCTGAACTTGAGCGTGCCAGGGAACTCAATATTCCGGTTGTGCGTCGTGCGGAAATGCTGGCAGAGCTGATGCGATTTCAACAGGGTATCGCGGTGGCAGGTACGCATGGCAAAACCACTACCACGAGTCTGGTTGCAAGTTTATTAACTGAAGGTGAGCTCGACCCCACGTATGTTATAGGTGGTCGGCTGAATAGCTCATCAACCAATGCGTATCTGGGGCAGTCAGATTGGCTGGTAGCAGAAGCCGATGAAAGCGATGCCTCGTTTTTATATTTGCAACCGGTAATTTCCATTGTTACCAATATAGACGCAGACCACTTGTCTACCTACGATGGTGATTTTGAAAAACTAAAACAGACATTTATAGATTTCCTAATGCACTTGCCATTCTACGGGCTGGCTGTAGTGTGTATAGATGATGAACACGTACGAGAAGTGCTTCCGAGCGTAGCAAGACCTATTCGAACATACGGCATATCTGAAGAAGCAGAAATCCGAGCAAGCAACATCACACAAAGTGGCTTGGAAATGCATTTCGATGTGCACTTTCCAAACGGCGTTAATATCAATAATGTCGTGCTGAACATGCCTGGCCATCACAATGTGCTGAATGCGCTTGCAGCCATTGCCATAGCTAACGAACTGGGTGTCAACGAGGCAGCTATAAAACGGGCACTGAGTGGCTTTGCAGGTGTTGGTCGTCGCGCTCAAGCTGCCGGCGAATTACACTTCGCTGCCGGAACGGCCAGATTGTTCGATGACTATGGCCATCATCCAACAGAAGTGGCAGCAACGCTTGCAGCTATCTCTGGTGGTTGGCCAGATAAACGCCTGGTGGTGGTGTTTCAGCCGCATCGATACACCCGTACGCGCGATTTATTTGAAGATTTCGCAGAGAGTTTATCCACGCCAGATGTGCTGGTGCTAACCGAAGTCTACAGTGCAGGCGAGGAAAAAATAACCGGTGCTGATGGACGATCGTTGGCGCGTGCCATTCGCAACCGCGGTCAGGTTGATCCTATTTTTGTTGAAGATATCGGCGCTGTTCCCAAGGCACTGCAAAGTGTTTTGCAAGATGGCGACGTGGTGCTAACGCTGGGTGCAGGCAATGTGGGGAGTCTTGCCAGCTCACTGCCGGAATACTTTTCGAAAGGAGGCAATCATGCGTGATACTGCGCTGCCTTCTCCTTCACGATTCGGCAAAGTCGCTGTGGTTATGGGCGGTTGGTCGGCTGAGCGTGACGTGTCGCTGATGAGTGGGCAACAAGTGTTCGAAGCGCTGGTCTCACAGGGCATCGATGCTCATGCAGTGGATGCAGGTCGTGATGTGGCTAGCGTGCTGGTCTCTGGCGGATTTAATCGTGCGTTTCTCATTTTGCACGGCCGTGGTGGTGAAGACGGGCACGTACAAGGTGCGCTGGAACTGGCTGGTGTGCCGTACACAGGCAGTGGTGTTCTGGGTTCGGCACTGGCTATGGACAAGTTTCGATCTAAAACGATTTGTCGTGATATCGGCGTGCCCACTGCCGAAGCGCAGTTGGTGAGTAGCCTTAATGAGGCGCAGTCAGCCGCGCGCGAAATTGGCCTACCGGTAGTGATCAAGCCAACGCTTGAAGGCTCCAGTATCGGTGTATCAATGGTCAATGGAACACAGTCAATCGCACCAGCATTCGCGGACGCAGCAATACATGGTCCAGTTATGGTTGAACGCCGTTTGATGGGACGTGAAATTACCGCTGGCATTTTAGGCGATCAATGTTTGCCGTTGGTCAGCATGAAGGCCTCCGGAGAATTTTACGACTATGAAGCCAAGTACTTTGCAGATGATACGAAGTACCAGTGTCCAGCCGATCTGGATGCATCGCTAACCGCGCAGATTCAACAATATGCCATGCAGGCTTTTAAGGCACTCGGTTGCAGTGGTTGGGGACGTGTTGATTTCATGCTTGATGAAGACGATAACCCGTTTTTTGTTGAATGCAATACGGCGCCGGGCATGACAAGCCACTCCTTGTTACCCATCGCTGCAAAGCAATGTGACATATCCTACGAAACCTTATGCATGAAAATCCTTGTTGATACATTGACTGCAGAGGAGTTGGCGGCATGAGTGCTGTACTTCGTTCTGAACAAGTCTTGCCTGTCAGCAAAGAGCCTATGGGGGCGGGGTTTCGCTGGTCAATTGGTATTTTGGGATTAGTCATCGTGGTTGCCGGTGGCATGTACATCTCGGGTTTCGCATCCGATCCGGAACGCTTTCCGGTCACCAATGTGGATGTACAGGGCACGCTCGATTACACCGATCGAACTGTATTGCGTCAGCATGTTGAGCGACATACTCAACAAGGTTTTTATGGCATGAGCGTTGATGCAATCAGAACAGATGTTGAGTCCATGCCGTGGGTGTCAAGGGCACATGTGAGGCGTGTCTGGCCAGCGCGTTTAATGGTTACTGTGGAAGAGCACGAGCCTGCAGCGCGATTCAACGACGATATGCTGGTTAGTAAAAGTTTGGAGATATTCAAACCTGCGCAATTACAAAAAGACAATCCGGACTATCGCCAATGGCAACGTAGCTTTTCGAATTTGCCGCGTCTGGCCGGTGCGCAAGGCCGTCACGAAATTGTATTGGATGCATTTCGAAATTACGAACTGGCGTTAGCGCCATTTAATGTAAAAGTGAAAGCGCTGCTCGAAGATGAGCGTCGATCACAAACGCTTGAATTAGCAAACGATATAACCGTCAGTATTGGCTACGAGTCACATGAGCTGCGTTTGCAGCGATTTATTGACGTGTATGAGCGTTTGGTAGTGCCATTGAACGGACAACCTGCGCGATTTGATATGCGCTATAGCAATGGGTTTGCGCTTTCGAAAGGTGAGCTCGCTGGAGGAGCTAACTGAGCATGGTGGATAAGACTCAAAATCAGATGATTGTAGGTCTGGATATTGGCACTTCGAAGATTGTTGCGATTGTGGCTGAGATCGATGAGGACGGCAATGTAGAAATTGTTGGAATGGGCTCGCACCCTTCGCAAGGTCTAAAGAAAGGGGTTGTTATAAATATCGACTCCACTGTTCATGCCATAGAAAAAGCGATTGAAGAAGCCGAAAAAATGGCCAACGTAAAAATTCAATCGGTATTTGCAGGCATTGCGGGTAGCCACATCAAGAGTTTGAACTCACATGGCATTGTTGCCATTAAAGCAAACGAGGTTGAACCAGATGATGTTGAGCGCGTTATTGATGCTGCCAAAGCGGTGGCCATTCCTGCCGATCAACGCATTCTTCATGTGCTGCCACAAGAATTTATTATCGACAACCAGGATGGTATTCGGCAGCCCATTGGCATGTCCGGAGTACGACTCGAAGCTAAGGTGCATTTGGTTACAGGCTCAATCAGTGCGGCGCAGAATATCGCAAAGTGTATTCGGCGGTGCAACCTCGAAGTCGAAGACATCATTCTGGAGCAATTAGCGTCGAGTTATTCAGTGCTTACTCCGGATGAAAAGGAATTGGGCGTAATCATTGTTGATATGGGTGGCGGTACAACCGATATCGCTGTGTTTACGGAAGGCGCAATACGACATACAGCCGTTATTCCCATTGCCGGTGATCAGGTTACGAACGATATCGCAGTAGCGTTTCGTACACCAACGCAGTTTGCAGAGCAAATAAAAGTGAAACACGCTTGCGCTTTGCAACAACTGGCGAGCCCGGAAGAAATGATTGAAGTACCAGGTGTTGGCGATCGAGCTGCTCGCCGACTAGCAAGACAAACACTCGCAGAAGTGGTTGAACCGCGATACGAAGAATTGCTTGGACTTGTTCATGCAGAACTTCGACGCAGCGGTTTTGAAGAAGTTTGCGCGGCCGGCGTTGTACTAACCGGCGGAACTTCCAAAATGGAAGGAGTAGTGGAGCTGGCAGAAGAAATTTTTCACATGCCAGTAAGGCTAGGAACTCCGCAGCATGTAACGGGGATGGCGGAAGTTGTTCGCAACCCAATTCATGCAACTGGCGTTGGCTTATTGCTTTTTGGCAAACAGAGCCGCTTAAGCCCACAACATCATTCTACAGTTGATACGCGGTCCGAAGAAGGATTACTGCAAAGAATGACGGCGTGGTTTAAACGCAATTTTTAGGGGACCGATTCAGTCTTATGCTGAGTCGGAATCATTGCAACTTTATTAACTTTATATATGTATAAGTTTTTTATAAACAGTGACTAGAGGACGTAACTTATGTTTGAACTCGTTGATTCGATAAACGACGCACCAGTAATAAAGCTCATCGGTGTTGGCGGTGGCGGTAGTAATGCCGTTCAGCACATGGTGGCATCTGGAATAGAGAGTGTAGATTTCATTTGTGCAAATACAGATGCTCAGGCATTGAAATCCATGCATGCACAAACCATTTTGCACATCGGGCAAAGCATCACAAAGGGCCTTGGTGCCGGTGCCAACCCGGAAATCGGTCGCCAGGCGGCGATGGAAGACAGAGATCGCATTCAGGACTTGATCGAAGGCACAGATATGCTGTTCATCACCGCCGGCATGGGTGGTGGAACAGGTACAGGTGCGATTCCTGTTGTAGCGCAAATTGCGCGTGAAATGGGTGTTTTGACTGTTGCAGTAGTAACCAAGCCGTTTCCTTTTGAAGGTGGCAAGCGAATGCAGATTGCAACAGCTGGAATCGAAGAGCTTCGCGCGCATGTGGATTCATTGATCACCATCCCGAACGAAAAGCTTTTATCTGTGCTTGGCAAGAACATCAGTTTATTAGATGCGTTTCGTGCAGCGAACGACGTACTTCGAGGTGCGGTGCAAGGCATTGCCGAGCTGATCACAAATCCTGGTCTGATCAATGTGGATTTCGCGGATGTGCGGACCGTTATGTCAGAAATGGGTTTGGCAATGATGGGTTCTGGTATTGGCCGTGGCGACGAACGTGCCACTGAGGCTGCAGAAATGGCCATTGCCAGTCCGTTGCTCGAAGACATCGATCTTGCTGGGGCTCGCGGTATTCTGGTCAATATCACAGCAGGGCTCGACATGGCTATCGGTGAGTTTGAAGAAGTGGGCAATGTCGTGCGCTCATTTGCCGCTGATGATGCAACTGTGGTGGTCGGTACAGCGATAGATGAATCTCTGGAAGGCGAACTTCATGTAACCGTTGTGGCTACAGGTCTTGGTCAGCAGCATCAATCACAAGCTATTCGTGGCGTTCGCGCCCAGCCAGCAAGTGGTTCAATGCAGGCCACTGGCACTGGTGGAGCTCGACAGGGTTACGCGCAACCACATGCCGGACAACAGCAGCAGTCCTATGGCGGTACACCAACCAGTACGGGGGGGCGTCCTTATACTCCGGCACCGCCGCATTCTTATGGAAATGGACAACCTGGCCATAATAATGGTGTTGGTCCCAACTACGATAAACCGCAGGTTGTTCGAAAGACGGCCCAAGGCTCTGCGGCCAGCAGTGGTATTCCGTCGGCCGGTGGTTCAGGTGAGCACGATTATCTGGATATTCCAGCGTTTCTACGTAGGCAAGCTGACTAGGTAGGAACGAGATTACCAGTGCTTAAGGTAGGTGGAGAGCAACTGTGCGATCAGATATCATGCTGCGATTTGGCAAGGCTGACGGTTTGAGTCTTGTAACAGCTCGTACCTATGACATTATTCGTCTGCAGAATAAGGATCAGCTGCTATATAATGTATGGATACTAGTAATTAATCGCAGTTAGGATCAAACAGTGATAAGACAAAGAACTCTAAAAAACACCATCCGAGCGACCGGAATTGGGCTTCATACGGGGAAGAAGGTTTACCTTACCCTGAGCCCGGCACCGATCGACTCTGGTGTTGTTTTTCGAAGAGTCGACTGCACTCCACCCGTTGTTATCCCCGGCCACCCGTTGAATGTGCAAGATACCGAGCTTGCTACGTCACTGGGCAAGGACGGTGTTCGCGTGTCAACCGTTGAACATTTAATGGCGGCTCTAGCAGGTCTGGGCATAGATAATTGCTTCGTCGACGTCAGTGCCGACGAAGTGCCTATTATGGACGGCAGCGCTGCACCATTTGTATTTCTGGTGCAGTCTGCCGGCATTCTTGAACAAGGTGCCGCAAAGAAATTTACGCGCATAAAGAAGGTCATCGAAGTACGAGATGGCGACAAATGGGCGCGTTTTGAGCCATTTAACGGCTTTAAAGTGAAATTTACCATCG
This sequence comes from uncultured Granulosicoccaceae bacterium, assembly GCA_938045275.1. Taxonomy (GTDB): domain Bacteria; phylum Pseudomonadota; class Gammaproteobacteria; order Granulosicoccales; family Granulosicoccaceae; genus Granulosicoccus. The sequence continues at coordinate 4,923 of CALIMV010000177.1, read as the reverse complement.
ATTTCGACCATCCGCTGTTTGATAGAAAACCACAAACATCTGAAGTCGATTTCTCTACCACGTCTTTTGTGCGAGAAATCAGTCGAGCTAGAACTTTTGGTTTTATGAGCGACATTGAAGCCCTCAGAAAACGTGATCTGGCACGAGGCGGCAGCATGGATAATGCCATTGTTATTGATGACTTCCGTGTGCTAAACGAAGATGGGCTACGCTACAAAAATGAATTCGTGCGTCATAAAATTCTTGACGCCATCGGCGATCTATATCTTTTGGGCCACAGCCTGATTGGTTCGTTCACCGGCTATAAATCGGGTCATGCGCTGAACAATCGCTTGCTTCGTGAGCTGCTGGTTAATCAGTCCGCTTGGGAAGAAGTGGTATTTGAAGATGTGGACACTGCCCCAATTTCATACACTCAGCCGCAAGAAGCGGTTGGCTGACTCAAAAACTAACTTAAAGCGTTAACCTAACAGGTTATGATCTATGTGTTCGACCATCAGGTCGTGCACCTCTGTGTTGGTCACTTTTAGTTCGTCAGCTGGTTGAAGCTCAACACAGTAACTGGCCTGGTTGCTGCTCCCTCAGGTGTTGAATAACACGTCATTTTGATCAGGCAGTCCCTGATCGATTGAATCTCTTTGATTCGAGTCGATCAATGGTGTATCGCCATCGGGCAATAGCGCACAAACAATTGGTCTGTTGCTGAACAATCTGAATGGCTTTTATCGAGTTAAGCCAGCCCAAATTATTTTGAGCGGCTCGCTTCATCACATTGGGCGGTTATCGATCATCGACAGGGTCGGAATCACCTTCCAACTCTTGAGCAACTGTTGCTGATATCGCCGCGGCAGCCATCGCTGACGGTGCAGCGGAATCCTTATTAGAACCTGCAGTGTCATCCCCGTTAGGCAATAGTTTTTGTTCTAAATCCTTTTTTTGCAGATCTTCTAACTCTTCTGGCAAACGGACTTTGACTTCACGTCGCGCAAATTCAATGCCTTCGGCAGCTAACGCATCTCGAACCCGCGTGTAGGCGACTCGGCGAATGACCCATTGCTCGCCCGGTACGACGGTAAACTTCATTCGAACAATTAACGCTGATTCCTCAACACGCATAACGCCTTGCGACTTTAGCGGCGCTAAAAAATGTCGGCCGTGTTCCTCATCCGCTAATAACTCTTTACCTATTCTCTTGATTATTTTGCGAACTTTTTCCAGATCAACATCGTAGGCGAGCCGTAATTCAAGCTTCATGGTAGTCCAGTCGCGGCTGTGATTTTTTACCGTTTGTATTTCGCCGTAAGGAATAGTTTGAACCGCCCCTTGATGATGTCGCAACTGCATAGAGCGAACCGACAATTTCTCAACTGTGCCACCCATATCAGCCAATACAACGTATTCACCTTTACGAAATGCGTCATCAACCAAAAAGAACACGCCGGAAAGGATGTCCTGAACAAGCTTTTGGGAGCCAAACCCAACAGCGATACCCACCACACCTGCACCAGCGAGTAGTGGAGCAATTTGCACACCCAACTTGCTCAACACCGACATGACCACGGCAAGGAATACAACAACTAACAAGGTAGTACTGAGCAATGGCAGCAGTGTTTCACTGCGCGATGCGCCTGCACCGCCACCTTCATCCCTTTCGACTGCGCCGTCCTCCGGTTTGTCAGGTAATTTGTGTTCAATCCAGAGTTGCACAACTTCCCAAACAATAAATCCAATTAATAATATAGCGCCAATATCGATTAAGACAGAAACGAACTCTCCATCTTCAGCACCTAATTGGCTGAGAATGGGAATATTGAGCACACTAACAATGTTCAGCATTAAGGTAATTAGCAAAACTAATCTGACTATATTGCGAATAACAAAGATAAAACGTGCCCGACGTTTCTGGAAACTGGCATTTTGAAACAGGGGTAAGCTGGTCAGCCTGTTCAGCAAGGAGGACACAACCAAATCAATCAAAGGGAATAAAATGATAATCCACCAGGCTTGTTCAAGCGCTTTCAAATGCGATTGTCGCCCATTTATTATGGTTATAACTTGCCAAAGGCCAAACACGACCAGTAACGACACGATTACAACCGTTGGCCAGATCTTTGCTCGCGCGGCAAATCGATAAGGTTTACTCGTGTAGTCTTGTTGTTCGAGCGAACCGAATAGTACGCGGTCAATATCATTACGCGCCAGCCAAACAGCGCCGATAATAAGGGGGTTAACCAGCAACCCAAAGGTTACTGCCGCAGACAATATAAAGTGATCTTTAGACAGGCCGAATTGACCCAGGGTTATAACAAAGCCATGGAACAACAAATAGTAGATAGCTAAAAAGCCCATAAAGCTTTTCTCTAACATGGGTTTATCAATTCTGTCGTCAATAAGATCAAGCCCCCTGTGTGGAGCATGCATAAGGAATTTAAAAATAATCATTAGCAATCTGACTTTGACGACCAAGTCAAAGAAACGCGTGAGTGCCGCATGGGAATTGCTGGAATGATCAAGCACAATGTTGGCCATCACATGACCAGCAACAGCAAATATAACCAGGCCAATGCAATGGAAAAGTAAATAGTACAGCGGATATTTAAATCTCAGTTTCCAGTCATTATGTTCATCAGAATTTAATTCGGGAAATTGCTTGTTGTACCGCTTGCGCATGCACAGTGATTCTATTGTCCATGAGGCCAGTATTAGCAGAGCCAAAAAACCTAATATTTTTAAGAACCCCAAATATCCTTGCCCATCGGATATGTCATTTATAATTGCAGAAACGTTGGCAAAATAAGTGCTGGTTGAATTGCCTATCTCCTGTAACCTACCGCCCAGTAAGGTGTTCGGGTTTCCAACCCCTTTTAACAATTCCAGCATGGAAGGACGCACTTCCTGTATCACTTGTTGACTGGCTGCTGCGTCTGAACGCAAGTTGGTGATCAGTAAATTGCGAACTTGCTCCTCACCCAGTGGCGCAACAAAGTCAGTGACTTCATCCGGGGATAAATCCTCTGGTATTGCTATTTGACTCGATGCCGCATCCGCCTCGCCTGCAGATAGTGGTAAGTCGGCGCTTAAAACGACCGACGAACACCAGAGTAATATCAAGCCGATAATTTTTATATGTGTAGAGGGTTGCATTATTCCAGGAGCCCAGGGTTTGGTGTGAACAATAGTATACCAAGTGCTTGCATGGCAGTAGGTCGAATACACTGTTCGTCAGTGCGAATCGATTCAGAGTTCAGATCGTCTCAGCCACTAATAAAGCGGTATCGTCCATCTACCGAAATCTGCACAAGCCACCGGTCCGATATTAATGTCGGCAGGCATGCTTCGTGTGGCGCATATAGTTGCTGATTCGAATGGTCACAATCTTGTAGAGCAACCGTTGAGCAGCTGCTTGGTAAGTTACAACAGACCGAACCTGGTCAGGGCCGTGTCTACAGACTAAGTTCTCGGAAATACGCTCTGTCAGGTTTCATTCCAGACTCGATTCTGTACAAACCACTTCGGTCAGCTTAGAAAACCGCCCCACGCAGGTTTTCGCATTGTTGACGACAGTTTCGACGGACCATTTCTCATGAATTGTACTAAAATAGGGCATTATCGTAAAATGGTGTGCTGAACAATTCTCAGCCACAACCACTGAAATTTCAATTTTTGGCACGCGTGGAGATTTTTCTGAGAAACAACCGATCAAGATGCGCACTGTTGCACATATCAGAGTCGCTTATCGCGAACAATAGGCCTAGCGCTCGCCAATAAATTAACTCTACAATAGTGTGTTAGTGCTCGTAGCACATTAGAGCTGCATGTAGACTATCTGGAATATGATTTCCTGCTCAACACTTGGAGAAAGAAATGAAAATGAGTTTTAAAACCGTATTAGTCACTGGCAGCATCGGATTGGCTATGTGTGGTACTGCGCAATCGGCTGATAAGGAGCTGATCGTATCGCATTGGGCAGGCCCCAAACACGCTATGGCTACCATGGTTTTTCCCTGGTTGGGTGAACAGCTCAGTGAATGCTCTGGTGGTTCGCTGACAGTAAAAGTAGAGAACGGCTTGGCACCACCACCTGCTCAGTACGACACTATTCGTGATGGCGTTGCTGACATTGGTTGGATTGTACATGGTTATACGAAGGGTAAATTCCTGACAACTAAAATGATTGAAATGCCTGGATGGTCTGGTAATGCTGAAGAGATGTCAGTGGCATTTCAGAAAACCCATGAAAAGTTTTTTGCTGCTGCGAATGAGGCCAAAGGTGTGAAAGTCATGTCTAAGTTCGTGCACGGCCCCGGTATGGTGAATACAGCAGAGAAAATTACTTCGTACAAGCAGCTTGAAGGTATGAAAATACGGGTTGGTGGTGGTGTTGCCAACGCAGTTGGCGAAGCGCTGGGTGTGGCAGGAGTGAATATGCCAGCACCATCAGTATATGAAGCAATTGCCTCAGGTGTGGCTGAAGGTGTTTTCTTCCCGCTTGAAACACTGGCGTCATTTAAAATTGATGAGTTAACCAAGTTTTCGTTCAGAAACCCTGATGGCATGTACACCACCTCTTTTGCCATGATCATCAGTGAAGATACTTACAACGATTTATCGGATGAGCACAAAGCCTGCGTCGATGCGGCCAGTGGCGTTGAAACCGCTCGTCAAATTGGCAAATTCTGGGATGAAGCCGATGCTATTGGACTTGAGCAGTCAGCAGCTGGTGGTTCAGTTGTGATTGATGCAAGCGAAGAAGAACGCGCTTATTTCAAAGAGAAAACAGCTGGAATTGAAGCTGCAGTTCTGGCTGAAATTGAAAGCCGTGGCGTTGATGCCAAGGCTGCCCATGAGTACATGAAGTCCTTGATGCAGTAAGATTTATGTTCCTATTAAACGCTACATTCATAGTGTAATTTCGTGTCAAGC
>CALIMV010000176.1 GCA_938045275.1 uncultured Granulosicoccaceae bacterium | reverse complement strand
ACGACGCTCTGAATCGTAGAATAACCGGTGCTACCGAAATCGCACTCAACGGGCCGCTGGCTGGAAACGCTGCATTGATAACACCGTATGCTCCCAATGCCAATCGTGCTCGCGGCACACTGAACAATTGTGGGAACGGCTATACCCCTTGGGGAACCTATCTGACTTGCGAAGAAAACTGGCCAGGGTACTTTACCAATAGAGCTGAATTAACAACCGATCAGCAACGTATCGGCGTTAGCAACGCGAATACGCGCTATGGTTGGGAAACAATAGCCGGTGAAGCATCAGAAGCCGACAGCGAGTTCGCGCGTTTTAACGTTACCCCTAGCGGCAGTGACGCCAGTATTGACTACCGAAATGAAGCTAACGGACACGGCTATATCACCGAAATTGACCCGTACAATGCAGAGTCACTCGCAACCAAACGTACTGCAATGGGTCGCTTTCGCCATGAGAGCTGTGTGTTTGGCAAATTAGTGGAAGGGCAACCTGTTGTCGCCTATTCAGGGCATGACGCACGTTTTGAGTATATCTATAAATTTGTCTCAGTCGCCACCTGGGACCCAGCCGATGCCTCACCCGAAGATCGACTGGCAACCGGTGCGAAATACCTCGATGAGGGAACACTTTATGTAGCGCGTTTTAATGAAGGTGGCACTGGCGTGTGGTTACCACTTACACCCGAAAGCGAGACAACAAACGGCGGCACTCTCGGAGAAAGCTTTATTGACCAAGCGGCCATTATTCTTAACACAGCCGGCGCTGCAGACTTACTCGGCCCCACCCCCATGGACCGACCCGAATGGATTGCCGTCAGCCCGGTCGACGGTGCTGTGTACACCTCATTAACCAATAACACCGAACGCACCGGTGAAACTCCCGAAACAGATACCAATGCAGCTAACCCGCGTCTGAACAACGAATTTGGGCATATTATTCGTTGGGTAGAATCCACGGACAATAGCTTTAACTGGGATATTTTTCTGTTTGGCGCACCGGCTGCAAGTGACCTGAACGTTAATCTTTCCGGCCTGACTGATCTTAACGAATTCGCAAGCCCTGACGGACTGGTCTTTGATCCACGCGGCATCCTGTGGGTACAAACAGACAACGGAGCAGAAGCCGTAAAAGAGCAAACCAATGATCAGATGCTGGCGGTTATTCCATCCACCCTTACCGATGCCAATGGTAATCCGGATGTTGTCAACCCAGCCAATCAAACCGAATTGCGACGTTTCTTCGTTGGCCCGAATGATTGCGAGGTTACCGGAGTTGCATTTACCGACGATCAGCAGAACTTCTTTGTCAATATCCAACACCCGAGTAACTGGCCAAGCAACGAGGACGCAACCATTGCCACCGCAGAAGGCACAAACGTAAGACCTCGCGGCTGCACGGTTGCCATCAGACGTATTGATGGTGGGCAAGTGGGTGTGTGATGCATTCGATTCAATCGGTCGACGCAATATTCATAGAAACGCGTGAACTCTACAATTGAGACGATCTGATCCTCAAATTTCACCGCCTAAGCGAACAAGAGTTTCTCTAATTTTATCGAATTGTTCCCCACTCTCATTCTGTATGACTGGGTCACCGAGAACGGTATTTCCAGCTGCATCTCTTTTATTTATGTCTAATCCTTGTTCCATTAGATAGACCAACAGCTCGTCGCCCCCAACTGCATTATAGGAATACGGGATTGCCGCCCAATGTAGCGCCGTTTTACCCAAATAGTCTGTAGCGGAAATATCAGCACCTTTTTCAATCAATAATCTAACAATATCTATTGCCCCAAACTTAGATGCAAGTAATAAAGGAGTCTGTTCATATAGATTGTTCGTCACTTCAATCGATGCGCCAGAATCAATTAACATTTCTGCGATATCAGCATACTTTTCAGCACTTGCAATTAGAAGCGGGGTATTGCCTCCGTCATTTTTCACATCAATATTTACCCCCTTATTGATTAGATAAGAGGAAACTTTTAGGTTTCCTTGTTCTACTGAAGTTAATAATGCATTTGATCTTTCCTCCACACCATCGTCACCCGGAGGAAGTGATGATTCGAGAATCTCTATGACTTTCTCTGAGTCTTGATTAAGATACGCAATCATCAAGTCGTTTGCCGATGTTACAGCGGAGAACGATACCGTTAATAACAAACATACACCCAAATAATACTTGATCATTGTTGTGATCTCCAATTGTCAGTAAACACTGAATTTAGCATTAAGTTGTGCGAACGGTCTCTGTTGCCGTTCAGCGACTATAAGCAGTCCTTTAGATTTGTCCGCTTATCCTCATTCTACCTGATACTCTGCATACCGGACTTTTGCTGGTGCAGCTCGGTAGTTAACACAACCGCCATTACGCTCAACTTCGCGGCTTACTGTTGATGGCGCCCGGTTTAGCTCTAGAGCGATTGCACGTAAGGTTTGCCCAGGTGCCAATCCTCGAGAAAGGTTCTCTCGGTCATTCAATCACAATGCGCGCGAAGAGCGCGTTCGTGCGGCTGGTTGCATCCCACCTATTTGACTGAGCTGCTTGAACACAGATGATAGTGCCCTTTCTAGCAGTCTCGCGATCTCTCGGAGAGTGTCGCCCTGGCGCCAGCCTTTCCCACAATAGATACCTATGATCCTATTTCTGCTTTGTTTATAACGCACTTATAAATTATCAAGTGGAGAGATCACACCTTTAGCGCCTCGCCTTAAGACGTGCGTGTAGACTTCTGTCGTTTTCACATCAACATGACCAAGCTGATCTTGCACGGTGCGTATGTCAGCACCGCCCTGCAACAGATGAGTGGCAAAGCTGTGTCGGAATGTATGGCACGTGACTCGCCGTGAAATTCCACAGAGTTTGCAAGCACGAGAGATGGACTTTCTTTTTCGCAAAAGTAATACCGTCTAAATCGCCCAGTGGACGACGTAGCACATGACGGTATAAAAAAACCAAAGCACAAAGCGCTTGCGATTGCGTGCCCGGGCTGCAGCAGCGACTAACCGCAATATAATTCAGGAATTGAATTACCGCTTGCTCAGAAAGCTTGTCGGGGTGTTGCTTGTTATGAAATACAATAAACCGCTTAATCCAATGCAAATAGCTTTTTTCCGTGCGATAAGCTAGATGCCGACAACGCATCGCCGAGCGGCATTCTTCCATGAATACTGACATCGTGATTTTTTCAATACTATTTATATTTACAGTATATATGTTT
>CALIMV010000175.1 GCA_938045275.1 uncultured Granulosicoccaceae bacterium | reverse complement strand
CTACCGGTCAGTATGACCACCCGAATTGAATCATCGCGTTCAAGCTGTTGGCAGAGCTCGCCAAGCGCTGTAATCATCGATGCGTCGAGGGAATTCATTTTCTCGGCACGGTCAATGGTTATGCGCACAATTTTTCCTGTGACTACACCACAGATTCGCGAGTCAGAACTAACTAGTGTTAATGAGTTGTTATTCACTGGAGCGCTCAAGCGGTACTACGGAACGCAGTGCCTAATTTTTCGGGTGAAAACAACGCAGCGTCCATGGTTGTCATTGAATCATCTACCTTCAGTGAAAAATTAGCTTGTTCGAGAATGTCACGCTGCAGTTCGACGCCGGGCGCAATTTCGGTGACGTAAATACCATCGTCACGCAGTTTCAATACGCAGCGTTCGGTAACGTAGGTAACATCCTGGCCAAGTTGCACTGCACGACGACCGGAGAACGATACCTGCTCAACCTCTGGTACCAGCTTGGCGATCTTGCCTTCTTTGGCGATAACCAATTTGCCTTCATCAATCGAGAGTTTCGCTCCAGCATTGAAATAGCCTGAAAATACAATCTTACGAGCGCGTGATGTTATATCGACAAACCCACCGGCACCGGCGGTGACGTGAGGCCGAACCGACAGCTTCGAAACATTAATGGATCCATCTTCGCCAATTTGCAAAAAGGACAACAGAGCCGCATCAAATCCAGCGGCTTGAAAATAACTGAATTGATGCGGTGAAGCCACAAAGGCTTCGGCATTCGACGAGCAGCCAAATTTGAATTCCAGCAACGGGATGCCACCGACGGCACCCTGCTCTATTACCCAGGTGACTTCACCGTGGCGACCCTCTTCCAAAAAAATGCGCGGAACATTGGCAGAGATACCAAAGCCGATGTTGACCGCCCAACCAGGCTGTAATTCCATGGCAACACGGCGAGCAATAACCTTTGCTGCATCAAACGGAGGCGTTTTAAAACTATCGAGCGGGCGAAAAGTTTCACCTGAAATTGCCGGGTCAAACTCGGTTGCCGTTGTCTGCAACTGATCTGATGCTATAACGATTTTATCAACCAGAATGCCAGGTACCCGGACATCGTGTGGCTGCATTTTACCAACAGCCACTATCTCCTTGACTTGTGCAATAACGCAACCTCCGCAGTTATGCGCGGCTAACGCCATCTCCATCGCTCCAAGATACGCACCTTCATGTTCGAAGGTTAGATTGCCACGTTCATCAGCAGTTGACGCACGTATGATGGCAACATTGGGTTTTATGACCGGAAAGTAGAGCCATTCCTCGCCTTCGAAATCCATTGTCCGAACAATTGCACGCTCGCTGGCGCGCTGATTCATGGCGCAACCCTCCAAACGTGGATCGACAAATGTTTCAAGCCCGACTTTGGTCAACACCCCCGGCCGCTGACCGGCCGCTTCGCGCAACATATCAAAAACAATACCGCTCGGTACATTGTAGGCAGCCACTTCATTGTTACCGATCAATTGCCAAATCAAAGGTGGTTCAGCAGATGAAGGGCCGGAAGTATAGGAACCACCGATTATAGTTTCTATCATCCCCGGTTTTGCCAGGTGATCCACGCCTTTGGTACCGAACATATCTCCGGCCGCTATCGGGTGGATCATGGTCAGTTTGCGTGGGCTACTGCTTTGTTCAAAACGCTCTCCAAGCGCTTTAAGCACAGCATCCGGGCAGCACAGACCAGAAGATGAATTTACCGCGATAACCGACCCATCAGCTATTGAACTGATTGCGTCTGCTGCCGTGGTCTGCTTCGAATTATTCGCCATTATCTCTCATATTTTCTGAACGTCTTTTTCTGATCGTCACCGATTAAGTTTCTTAACTTTTAATCTTGTTACCCAAAATCAAATCCGAGGCTTTCTCACCAATCATAATAGTAGCCGCATTAGTATTTGAACCAGTCAGGCTTGGCATCACCGAGGAATCGCAGACTCTGATCCCGTCGAGTCCATGAACCCGCAACAGCGGATCGACAACCGACATCGAATCATTGCCGATTTTACAAGTACAGGTCGGGTGATAAGAGGTTCGCCCATAACGCCGTGCGTAATCGGCAAACTCATTTGAAGAGGTCACGTCGTCTGCCGGCAAGTGGATCCTTTTTATGTATTTTTGAAGCGATGGTTGGCTGAAAATTTCTTTGCTGATGCGAACTCCCTCAGCAGTTACTCGAACATCATCCGGATGTGACAGAAAGTTCGGATCTACCAACGGATGGTCAGCCGGATTCGCAGAACGTAATTTCACTGTGCCACGGCTTTTTGGTCGCAGCGTATACGAATTAAGCGTAATACCCGACCCCGATGGCACATTCGGAACGCCAGCCTCAGCCCCAGCGGCAGCAAGAAAGTGAAATTGCAGATCAGGTTTGTCCAGACCGTCTTTCGAGAACCAGAACGCACCCCCTTCGACCACGTTTGATGTGATCGGGCCAGACTTGAAGAGCTGATACTGCAGAGCTGCCCAGGCTGCCCAGTGAAACTTGTTGTACTTATCGAGACTATCTGCGGCTTTAAGTTCGGCGACGATGTCAACACCAAAATGATCGTTCAGGTTTTCCCCTACCCCCGGTAAATCGTGTACGACATTAATTTTGTGCTCTTCAAGATGAGACGCCGGCCCTACACCGGAGAGCATCAGTAATTTCGGAGACCCTATCGCACCGGATGTCACCAGTACTTCTGATTCGGCAACAGCGGTTTGCGTACCGGACGCTGACTGGTATTCGATACCGGTTGCTCGTTGTCCTGAGAATGTAATTCGTTTAACCAAGCAACCTGTTTCAACGGTTAAGTTGTTACGTTTCAATGCCGGTTTTAAGTACCCGGTTGCAGCAGAACAACGACGCTTGTTTAGCGTCGTTGTTTGATAAAAGCCGGCACCTTGTTGCACTGGCCCGTTAAAGTCTGGATTAAACGACATACCAAATTCCTGGCACGATTGCACAAACGCATGACTAACCGGTTGTGGGTCCGGAATATTGGAAACACCGAGTGGTCCATCGGCGCCATGCCAGTCTCCGGAAAAAACAGTGTTGCCTTCCGAGCGGATAAAATACGGCTTGATGCTGTCATGATCCCAGCCGGTTGCGCCTTCCTTTTCGGCCCAGCGATCATAGTCACTTGGGTGTCCTCGGGTAAAGATTTCGGCATTGATAGAACTACCTCCACCGATAACACGCGCTTGTGCATACGGAATTTCACGATCACACGCATGTTTTTGTTTAATCGTGGTGAGGCCCCAGGTAAAAGGTCCGTCTGTCATCTTGGCAAAACCAACTGGCATATGAATGTAGCGGTTACTATCCTGCCCGCCTGCTTCAACGAGCAGTACCCTGGCCTCTCCGGAAGCACTTAATCTGGCCGCCAGCACACAGCCGGCCGAACCGCCGCCAACAATGACATAGTCGTAGCCAGTCGTACTCATAGCAATCTTGTCTCAAGCCAAGCCATAGCCCCTAGTTTAAGTAACCAACCAGTTATTTCAAGGGTGATTTGGTGACAGCGTGTATAAATTGAATTATTTCGTGTAGCACAGCAGAAAAACTTGCTCACATGGGGCAAATAAGCGCTGTCAGTGGACCAACTAAGGGCCGGGAATTCCGGTAACCAGTTTGCCAGGTCGACTGAAATCGTACAGGCAATCTCGTGGCGAGAATTCGCG